>NZ_QOAY01000138.1:40628-42021 GCF_003314775.1 Microbacterium sp. H6
CCGTGGTCTTGAGGTCCACGAGGCGTGGGCCGTGCCAGTCGAGCCGCCCCCGCAGCGCCACCCCTGTGTCGGGGTCGGTGGCGAACATCGACACCTCCGGGTCACCCGATGCGAGCAACGCCTTCACGGTCGGATTCGACAGCACCGATTCGGCCATGATGTCCACCACCCGGGCCGTGACACGCTTCACGGGGATCAGTCCACGGTCGCGGGCGTCCGTTTCAAACGCCTTCGCTGCCTTGGTGGAGATGGCCCCGTTGGACGCGAGCACGTTGTCCAGTTCGGTTCCGTCGTGATCGAACCGTTCCGGGCCGTTCCCGTCCGGGTAGACCGCAATCTGTGCGCCCACACCGAGCACCTTCGAATGGACCGCGGAGCCGAGGTCGAAACCGGCCTTCGGTTCTTCCGGGTGCTCCACGTAGTGCTTGTAGTGGGCGGGTGACTGGAGGATCTTCTTCGCTCCAGTGGAACTCAGCCCCGGCTGGCGGTGGTAGATCTGCTCGTCGAGTCCGTAGACCAAGCCGTTGTAGTCCGTCATGACAGCCCCAGCGCCTCGGCCGCTTCGTTGCGCCATTTCGCCGACGCTTCGAGGTTCGTGTACAGCCGGGCGTCACCCTCGACCTGGTGATCGAAGCGTGCGATCTCAATCAGGTTCGCGATGCGCTGCTGTTCGACGAGCGCAAGAGTCGCGTGCACCTGTGCTTCTCGAAATCCCCACTCGACGTCGTGCTCGTCATCCGTCGCGGGGGCTGATGCAAGCTTGCGCATCAACTCATCTGCCGCCTTCGCGTGGTCGATTCGTTCGGTCATGTCTGGTCCTTCCAGTACGTGTGGGGGCATTCCATCCACACGGTCGGGTTATGGGTGATGACCACTTCTCCGTGGTCATGGCAGAGCGAGCGCGGGGTCATGAGCAGATCTCGAGACTGACGATGCCGTCCTGTGCCGCTTCAGCGGCGTTCGTCCGTCGCGCCTCGTCGGCCGCAGCGACGGCTTCAGCAAGCGCTTCTGCATGCGTTTCGAACGGGGTGGTGCAGCCGCTGATGAATCGGCCCGTCTCGGAGTCGAACCGATCCCAATCCGCAACCCAACGGAGGTGCGCAGGCCAGATTTCGTCTGGCGCCAGACCCGCGTCATCGCTCGCATTCCTTCTCCGCACGATGGCCTTGAATCGCTCGGCCATCACATCTCTCCCTGCTCGATGCGGGCCTTTGTGAGCGCGTCGAGAGCAGCGGCTTCCTGACCTTCGCGGTACTTGTAGTGCATGAGCGCAGCAGCTTTCTCTTCCTGAGCGAGCTGCAGTCTGTGTTCGAGCTCGGCGATCGATGGCATGTGACTCTGTCACTCTGATTTGGCCCAGGGATGTCGCTTTGGTCTGGCCCATGTTGCGACG
>NZ_QOAY01000286.1:0-734 GCF_003314775.1 Microbacterium sp. H6
CGCTGCGCATGCAGGGATCGATGACGTCCGCGCCGAGCTGCGCCCCGAAGACAAGGCCGCCGCGATCGCAGAGCTCGGTGCGAAGGGGCCGGTCGCGATGATCGGCGACGGCATCAACGACGCCCCTGCGCTGGCCGCCGCGGACATCGGGATCGCGATGGGCGCGACGGGCTCCGACGCCGCGATCGAGTCGGCCGACGTGGCCTTCACCGGTCACGATCTGCGGCTTCTCCCGCGCGCGTTCGCCCATGCCCGTCGGGGGCGGCACATCATCAACCAGAACATCATCCTGTCGCTGCTGATCATCACCGCCCTGCTCCCGCTCGCCCTCTTTGGCGTCCTGGGGCTTGCGGCGGTGGTGCTGGTGCACGAGATCGCCGAGGTGATCGTGATCCTCAACGGCCTGCGCGCCGCGTCGACGCGGAAGGCAAGCACGTGACCGCGCAGGACGTCGCCGCCGCGTGACGGCTTGATCCGGGACCATGCGGATGACCTTTAGATTTCACATCAGAGTTCGCGCGCGTTGATCGGCGACTTGCCTGCTGGCTAGGGGCCTATCGGGCGGGCCGTATGCCGGGGTCTAATGGCCATGATCATTTGGTTCCGGTTTCCCTTCGCCTCGGGTCTGTCTTCGTTATGGTCGGGCGAAGGGGCGGGCAGCAGTCGGGGTCGTTTTCGCGGCGGTGTCGCCTGGCACGCGCTGTCATCACGATGCTTGCAACCACCGCGAGGAT
>NZ_QOAY01000286.1:764-1276 GCF_003314775.1 Microbacterium sp. H6
GTGCGGCACCGCCCGTGATCACCCACGGGTTGCGGAGGAGGGTGCCGATCCCTGTGATCGTGCCTCCGACGACGAGAAGTGGAAGGAGGGCGCAGCAGCCGACCACGAGCAGTGCGGCGACGGCCCCAAGGAGCAGGCCACGGCCGCCTCGCTGGTCGTCCTGGTTGGGAGGCATTGGTGTTCTGTCCTCTCGTGGTGCCGTCTCAGCAGCAGGTCTCGGGACCGCAGCAGCTTCCAGACAGTTCGTCGGCACCGGTCCGGGGGCGCTCGAGCATCTCGGTGATCAGGGTGCTGCCAACCTCGAAGGCATCGGCGACCGTGAGGATTTGGGCCATCGGGTGTTCCGTGAGCCATCCGGCGGCGTCCTCGCGGGAAGCGAAGTAGTGGACCTGGTTGCAGAACGAGGAGCGAATCGAGTGCATGGCCTCGGGGCTGACCAAGGACACCACCGCGGTCGCCGGTTCCACGCTAGTGACACCGGCGGTCGAGTCGACGGTGACGCGGATCGTGTC
>NZ_QOAY01000286.1:1304-8588 GCF_003314775.1 Microbacterium sp. H6
GCTGGCCGGGGAGATCGATTCGACCCGGGCGGGCCGATCGAGGAGCGGGCGAGGCTCCAGTTTCTGATGGGGTGGATCCGCTGTCTGGCGCGCGGTCAGGCGCAGCAGGACAGCATCGACACATCGGTGGTGAAGGCCTTGGCTACGATCCGGATGCCTTCGGCCGTGGTCAGGTACGGGGCCCACGCGTCGGCGACCTCGGTGATGGTCTTGCCTAGGATGTGGACACCTGCGGCGGCGAGTTCGCCGGCGTCCTTGGCGACCGCGGTCAGGCCGAGGATCTCGCCGGTGTCCGCGTTGGCGACCATCTTGATGAACCCGCGGGTGTCCCGGTTCACCAGCGCGCGGGGCACGTACTCCAGTGGCAGGACACGGCAGTCGCAGCGGATCCCGGCCGCGATGACCTCCTTCTCGGTCATCCCGACCGCGCCGACGGCAGGGCTCGTGAATGTGACCCGCGGCATCCGCGTGTAGTCGACCGACGTGCTGGCGTCAGTGAAGGCGTTCTCGGCGACCAACGTGCCGTGCCGGGCTGCGACGTAGACGAACTCGGGGTGCCCGGTGACATCCCCAGCCGCCCAGACGCGAGGGTTGGAGGACTGCAACTGGTCGGTGACCACGACCTCTCCGGCCGCGCCGGTCTTCACTTGCACGGTCTCGAGGTTGAGCCCGTCGGTGACCGGGGCGCGGCCGAGCGCGACGAGGATCTCGTCGGCACGGAACTCCTGCACGCCGCCCGAGACCTCGGCCGCGGCGACGATCTGGCCGGTGCCCGGGTCGCGGGTGACGCGGGTGGGGATGGCGCGGCGGACCACTCGGATGCCCTCGTCGGCGAAGATTTCCTGCAACGCCTTGGAGACTTCCGGCTCCTCCTTCGACGCCAGCCGGGACCTCACCAGCAGAGTCACCTTCGAGCCGAGCCGGGCGAACAACTGTGCCATCTCCAGCGCCACATAGCCCCCGCCGAGCACCAGCAGCGAGTCAGGCACCTCGGACAGCTCCATCGCCGACGTCGAGGTGAGAAAGTCGACGCCGTCCAGCCCCTCGATGGCAGGAGCCCACGGGCGGGAGCCTGTGGCGATGAGGTAGTGGGCGGCCTCGATGGTTTCGACGGTGCCGTCCGCGGCGGTGACCTCGAGGACCGACGCATCCGGCGTGCCGGCGAACGCCGCCTCGCCCTGGCGGACCGGCCAGCCGTAGGCTTCTGCCACGTCGATGTACTTCTCACTCCGCATCGCCTCGACCAGGTCCTGCTTGCCACCCACCAGCCCGTGCATGTCTACCGGGCCAGCGGTGGCGGCGATCCCCGGGAACCGGGAGCCCGCATCCGCGGCCACGTGGCGGGCCTCGGCGGCCGCGAGCAGCGCCTTGGACGGAACGCACCCCGTGTTCACGCACGTGCCGCCCAACGTGCCGCGCTCGATCATCACCACCGACTTTCCCAGTGTGGTGGCGCGGATCGCCGCGGCGAATGCCGCGCCACCCGACCCAATCACGGCCAGATCAAACCTCGATGGCATCCTTATTCCTCCCTGGACATCTTGGAACATCCCGCTGATACACTCATCATGAACCTTCCACCACAGGGGAAGGTCAAGCACGAAATTTGCGACCAGCGAAAAGGGGGGGCGGGGAATGCGGATCGGAGAGCTCGCCGACGCGGCCGGCACCACGGCGAAGACGTTGCGGTTCTACGAGGACCAGGGGCTCCTGCCGCCGGCCGGGCGCACGCCCAGCGGCTACCGCAACTACACCGCCGAGACCATCGCCCGAATCGACTTCATCCACCGCGGCCAAGCCGCTGGACTCACCCTCGCCCAGATCCAGCAGATCCTCCACATCCGCGACCACGGCCAAGCGCCCTGCAGCCACGTCCGCGACCTCCTCGACGCACGCCTCACCGATATCGACCAGCAGCTCAGGCAGCTCCACGACCTGCGCGACACCCTCGCCGGGCTCCGCGACCAGGCCGAGCACGTCGAGCCCGACACGTGCAGCTCGGATCAGGTCTGCCGCTATCTGTAGCCAAGCCCGGGGGTCTGTCCGATAATTCAGGCAGTCCCACTGGAGGCGCAAGCGTAGCGGGAGGCCATTGGTGCTCAGGTCGAGGTTGAGCGCAGCGCGGGATAGTCGGACCATTCGCCCCCGGAGAGGCGTGCCCAGGCGGCAGCTGATGACGCCGTGATGCCGAGCAGGTCGGACACGATTCGAGGATGCAGTTGTCGGGTGAGGTCCATCAACGCGGTGACACGAGCGCTGCCGGCGAGGAGTCCTTCTTGACGGAGTCGACGGCTGAGCGGCCCGGGGGTGATCGGTCGGCCCGGGTTCCTGCCCGGGAAGAGCCAAGTGTCGGAGCGGTTGCCGTCGAGCAGCTGGACCATTGCTTCGGCGAGGACTTCGGGCAGCTCGATCGGTTCAGTTCCGACCGTCAGCGTCATGGGGCGCGCGGTCGTATCGACTTGTGCGCGGGTGATCGCTGCGATGCGGGTCAGGTGGAGCCCGTAGAACAGGACGAGCAATCCGCTGACTCGCGTCACGGGATCCATGTCGTCTCGCGTGATGAACGCGCGTGCCATCGTCCACCGATGGTCGGCGGCGTAGTCGCGCCCTTCGAGGCGATGGCTGCGGAACTCGACCCGGAGGCGGCTCAGGCGGTGCCGTCGCAGCCACCGGGTGAACGGCGCGAGGGCATCCCGTTGTGAGGGCGAACCGGTGAGGAAGCCGTCGAGAGATCGCTGCGGGTATGTCGTCAGCGTTTCGCCGCTCGCGCGGATCTGCTGCAGGAGGGCCGCGCACCGCTTCAGCGCCGCACGCACCTTCTGATAGGTGGAGCCGGATCGGACGGCCGTAGCTGGTCTGCCCCTGAGTGATCTGCCCGACGGCAGCAGCTCCCAGGTGCAGTACCGCCGTAGGAGGAGCCGGTCCTCGGGATGGGGGACGGTCGGAAGCCACCGTTGGAACCAGTGCTCGAACCTCGCCGCTTGGATGTCGAAATCGGGCAGCACGCCTGAGCGGATGAGGAGCGAGAGCAGGAATGCCACGGACTGGCCGGCGTGCGCTCTGGTCATGATCGCGTCCGCGGTGAGGGGCAGCGTGCCATCGGCGAGCTCACGGAGGACGACCGCACAGCGGCTCTTGTGCAGCCACCGCTCGAGGGAGATCGCACTGCCGTGGTGCGTCACCAGATACTCCGCGAGCGGGTGCAGCTCGGGGCGGATCTCTCCGCTGTCGTCAGCAAGCAGTTGCTGGATGGCGATAGGTCGCCGGCACTCTACGCATAGCCGGTGCTTGCGCACCTCTTCGATCGTCCCGCATCCCGGGCATGCCATCGTCACGGGAGCTCCTGCGCACTCGGCGCAGACCTTGTGCCCATTCATGAAGCCAGTGAGGAACACCTTCCGCCCGCACTCCGGGCACGGCTGGGGGCGTCGCATCGCGTAGTAGCAGCGGGCGCAGACCCGTCGGCCGTCCAGGTGCGTCGCTACGCGGCCCGGCTCCCCGCAGACCTCGCACATCTTGACCGGCGCGGTGTAGCACGCGAGACAGACGAGCGCGGGGCGACGGACGATAATCGTGGCGTTCTGCCCGCATCGCGAGCAGTCGCCGAACGACCGCGGATCGGCTCGCCAGCAGTCCCGGCAGAACCGTTGCCCATCGACGGTGCGCTGCACGGGCTGAACTCGTCCGCATCTGGCACACGCGACCGATCGGGCATTCCGTTCACAGCGCGAGCAGTGGCGACCGCCGGTCTGCGTCTTGTGAGGCATCCGAACGGCACGTCCACAGGAATCGCATGTAGGCAAGACGACCCGCCCGGCACCCTCGTTCACGAGAGCGTGGGCCAGATCCTGCACCGTCACCGGTACGTTCCGGTGTCGCCCTTCGAGGACTCCAGGTTGTTTGAGGAGTGCGAGTTCGAGACGCCGTTGGGTGAGCGGCACGGGTGCGACTTCAGCCACGATCTCAACAAGGCGCTCCACCGGGATCTCCGGCGCGATCGCGTGGACGAGCCCGGCGACCTCAGCAACCCTGGGCTCCTGCGGAGGCTTCGCCACCGCGGCCTACTTCGAGCGCGGGCGACGGATCGTGGCCCGCACGGGCCGCAGATCGCCGATCGCACCCCGCGTCGCCTCTTCACCCACCGCGACCGGGGCCGCAGCCTCCCGGCGGGTGACCTGCACGAGGTCGTCGAGCGAGCACTCCAACGCGTCGCACAGCGCGGCGAGCACGTCGATGCGAACCCGCTGCGGTGCTTGCGTCACCAGTCGGTACACCTGTTCCCGGGACAGGTCGACGCCCCGCTCCTCGAGCAACGGCTTCAGCTTGGAGGTCTGGAAGATCCCGCGCGAGGCCATCACGCTGCGGAGGCTCCATGCGGTCTCGAGCTCAACGGTCATCTGCTTCTCCTTCGATGAGGGCCTTCAATGCGTCCGCGAGTACCCGGTTCTTGAAGTCCGAGCTGACGGAGGCGTAGATCGAGGTCGTCGAAGCATGCATGTGCCCGACCTGCTCCTGGACGAATCGGTCGGCGTAGCCGAACTCGAGCAGGTGCGTCACGTACGAATGCCGGAGGCTGTGCAGAGTCAGGGCCTTTGACAAGCCGGCCTCGTCCCGCAGCTCCGCGAACCGCCGGTCGAGATAGCCGGCCGACAGTCGGGTGCGGCGTTCCGTCACCCACAGCGCGTCAAGACGGTATCCACGCCACCCGCGCAATTGTCGACGGCGGGCTGCGGAGCCGCGTGATCGTACTCACGACGTTCGACTTGGACGAGTACGCCTTCGGGGCACTCCGCGCGGGGGCGAGTGCGTTCCTCGTCAAAACTGCGACACACCAAGAACTCGTGGACGCCGTACGCGTCGTCGCTCGAGGCGATGCCATCGTGACGCCCCGCATCACACGGCAGCTCATCGACGCCTACACCGGCCGCGACCAGCCCGTCCCGGGCGGACAGGGCCTCTCGGTTCTGTCCCCCCGAGAACGCGACGTTTTCAACGCGATCGCGCTCGGCCTCTCCAACGGCGAGATCAGCCAGGCACTGCATCTCTCACCCGCAACGGTGAAGACGCATATCAACCGAATCTTCGCCAAGCTCGGCGTCCGCGACCGCGTGCAGGCTGTGATTCTTGCCCACCAGCTCGGGTAGACCATCGGTGGTCAAGCGAACTGATGCGCGAACGCGACGGGGCTGAGCCCTAGACGCCGCGGTGCCGAAGTGAGACACTTCTCTGTTCTACTTCGGGAGGTCACCATGGGCGACGATGAACCGGCGATCGATTGGGAAGGCGTCATCCGCGAGATGATCACGCGTGCGACCGAGGCGGCGCCCACCGAACCGGGCGTCTACAAGATGCCGTGCGGTGAGTGTGTGGTCGATTTCTTCATCACCGCTGAGGGCGAGGAACGCTGGCTCGTCGCCGGGGACGACCGCTCCTACACTCGTGAGACCGTCGCGATCGCCCGTCACGGAGACCACCCCTGGGAGCGTCTCTACACGCTCGCTGACGCGGCAAGGGAAGTGGCGCGAGTCGCCGCCGCGAACGGCGGCGACATCGACCGAGTACTCGAGGAGCTGGTCGAAGCAATCGACGACCGCGAGGTCGAGCGGGTGGTGCGTGAGCGGGATGGCATGAGCGGTGAACCGCTCGAGGATCTGGCGGCGCGCTTCGGGGTCGACCTCGATGATCTCTAGGAACATCTACACCCGTCTAGCGAAACGATAGATATCCCTAGATTTCTCGAGGGCCACGCTCATCGAAGGAGGCCGGTGTGAGCCAGTATCCGTGGTTTGACTTCGACCAGGTGGACTTCGTCACCTCGGACCAGCACTTCAGCCACGCACGGATCAGCGAACTCGCCGACCGCCCGTTCGCGACCGTGGAAGAGATGAACGCGGAGCTGGTGCGACGGTGGAACGAGGTCGTGGGACCGGACGACATCGTCCTTCATCTCGGTGACCTCGCGCTCGGACCGATCGAGGAATCTGTCGGGCTGACCGAGCACCTGAACGGGCGACGATTTCTCGTGCCCGGCAACCACGACCGAGTTTCGCCGGCAACACAGTCAAGGCGCGCGATCGAACGATTCGCCCCGCTGTACGAGGCGGCCGGGTGGAGCATACTCCCCGAGGTCATCGAGGGCACCCGCCGCGGGTACCGGATCCTGGCATCCCACTATCCCTACAGCGGCGACTCGCACGGCACCGACCGGCATACGACGCACCGCCCACGCGGCGACGAGGGCGTTCCGCTGCTGCACGGTCACACGCATGCCCGCGATCACGGCCCCCACGGGCACGAGTTCCACGTCGGCGTCGACGCCCACGACTTCACGCCCATCCGCTTCACCGTCATCGACGAATGGATCCGCAGCCTGCCGGACATCGAGACACGACTGCAGGCCGCAACTCGGGAAGCGCGCACCGTGCTCGCCGATATCGTCGGCGGCGAAACCCCGGGCTCGGACGCGCTGTTCTACACACAGGGATACAACGAGCTCGTCATCGTTCTCGAGGAGCTTCTCGCCGCGCTCCCTCCCGACGAGGCGGACGGGTAGCCGGGAACAGGTCGCCGTTCGCGGTGGGGCCGGATCGGAGAGTGCGCGTCTCGGTCCGGTAGCGCACCCATCCCTGCCTTCGCCAATGCACCATCACGAGGCTCCGGACTGCGCGTGACGACCACGCCTCCTCGTGGTCGGCGTAGTCGGGGTCTTGTGCGGCGAGCTCGGTGAACAGCTCGCGGAACGTCGGCGGTTCGCCGTGCTCGCGGGTGTACCGGTGGATGATCTTCACAGCGCGACGCGCCCAGCTCGGCGCGCTCTTCGCTGACGTGAGCTCGGTGAACAGCGGCGCCAGGTGAGGTGCCGACCACGGCTTTTCGGTCCACCCGGAGTTGTTCCACTGCATCGTGTCGGGCTGGAGGACCGGCTCGCCATCCTCGGTAGAGCCGGGGCTCACCGCCGCGCCTCGGGGTCGACGGACGCGCGCAGTGAACCAGCGGGCGTGGTCGGCGGGGAGCTGAGCTCAGTCTGTGACCCGGCGTCCTCCGTCACGGCCATCAGCGCCGCGGTGTACTTCTCCCCTGTCACCTTCATGCGCTCCCGTGCTGCCCGTTGCAGACGACTGGAGGTCCGCTTCTTCTCGGTCATGATGCCTTCTTCTCTTCGGTAGGTGATGTGGTCTGGGTATGGGGGTCGGCGGCGAGGGCGCGATGGAGCTCGCGAGCGAGCCGTTCGCCGAGTGGGGTGAGGCGCATCGGCCTGTTGCGTGCCGCGGCAACGAACAGGCC
>NZ_QOAY01000286.1:8686-18285 GCF_003314775.1 Microbacterium sp. H6
CGACGTCGGCGCCGAGGCTTGCGAGCTGGGCGCTCAGTGAGCTTTGGGTCGTGCGGATGGTCGCCGCGGCGGCGCGCACGTTGTCGTGCTGTGTGGCGATGAGGAATCGGCGCGCGCGTTCGATGGGGTGGCGGCCGACGAGGGCGCGCTGGAGGAGCCGTGACCGGCCGGCCAGTGGGTGAGGGGTGCGGTCGTGTGGGCCGGGTCGCATCGTGATGCCTGCCGCTTGGATGCGGTGCGCGATCGTGGGAGCGCTGCAGCCGACGAGCGCCGCGATCTGTCGCAGCGTCATCCCTTCCTTCTCGTACCGCTCGCGCAGCCAAGCCTCGTCGATGACGAACGTGGTGGGCCGTCCGCGGCGGAGGGTGCTGTTGCCGTCGGCGAGCACACGCGACACCGTCTGCCGCGATACTCCCGTCCGCCGTGCGAGCTCATAGGTGGTCGCGCCCTCACCGTATTGGGCGATGAGTTCGCGGCTGCGAGATGGTGTGTCGAGTGCGCCACGGACGGGTCTGGCCGTCGCCCACTCACCGACGGGGTCGCTGCGGACGGCGGGTTCGATGTGCGTCGACAGCGGGGGCCCCCAGCTGAGTGGCTCGTCGATCCCTCGGCGGAGCAGGAAGGCGCGGCCGATATCGTTCAGCTCGCGGCGCACGGTGTCCGGCAGCGTCTTCGTGAACGTCGTGACCGTCCGCGGAGATATCCCGGCCGCGTCCCATGCTTCCGGTGCGCGTCGCATCGAGTTGCCGGTGATGGCCCGGTAGAGGTGGGCGCGCGCATGGCGGTGTCGGGCGCCGGAGCCGGGTTGGACATTCAGTCGGGCGCACAGCTGCTGCCATTCCTCTTCGGGAAGGAGTTCAGTGCAGTCGAGTCTGCGGCGGCGTGCGTAGTCGATCGGTGTCTCGTGGCTGTCGAGGTAGGCGGCGAGGTTGAGGATCGCCGCGAGGGCGGGCGTCTCCGCGCCCGGCCTCCCGAACTCGCGCATCACATGAGTGACCTGACGAATGGGCGCCGTCGAGTCCAGGAGGGCGAGGGCAGCGGAGTGGGTCAGCCGTGTGCCGGTGAACACGACGGCCGCGGCCAGCGCGGAGGCGGCGACGTCGCCGTTGATGCGGCGTGGGGTGAGCGCGTTCGTCCATTCATCCCAGAGTTGTGCGGGCACCTTCCGTGCCCGCTCTTCCGGGTTTACGTCCGAGGCTGGCGCAGCTTGTAGGAACAGCGTCGGTCGTCGGGTGCGTCCGAGGGACGCGGCGATCAGTCGCTGCAGCTGCGGCGTCTGACCGGTGTACGACGTGCTCACCGCGAGGCGCCCAGCCAGCAGCCGAACCGCACGGTCGGGGTCTTCGAGTGCGGCGATCGCGATCGTCGTACCGACCGCGCCGCCGGCCGCTGTGGGCGGTCCCGCCCACGTCCACTCATGCTTGTCTCGAGGCACCGCCGCGAGGAGGTCCGTTTCCAGCTCTGGCATGTCGAGGTCGCCGCCATCGCAGAGCGTAACTCCTGCGGCGCGGGTGAGGAGACGGATGTCTTCGAGGACGGTGATCGCGGGTTGCGGGGCGTCCGCATAGATCCCGAACCGGCCCTCGCCGGTGGAGAGGATCTGCATCATTCGGCGCTGTGCGTGGAGCGCCGGGTCGGGTGCGGCGATGCGTTCGGGATGCGCGGTGAGGTCGCCGCGGCAGCGGCTCGCGATCGGGCCCGTCCCGGCACCGGCGACGGGATTGTGGCAGTGCCCGGGATGTGGGATCCCGGCGAGCGGGTGCCCGGTGTGACGCGGTGGCTTGTGGCACACCGGGCAGTTGTCGGCGAGGATGCGGCGGTGTCTGACGCACGCGAAGGTGAATGGGAACTGCCACGACATCCGCCACCTGCCTCCGGAGTCCGCCAGGCATTCGGGGCAGTACCGTCCCGCCATCCCGCCGACGGGGCAGCGGAAGCTGATCCGTCCCTGCCGGGTGTAGCGGATCGCGTGGCGTGCGAACCGCATCCGCGTCATCTCCTGGAACTGCGCCGCCGGGATCCCCGTCGACCGCTCCAGCCGGGACGCCTGCTCATCGGTGAGCTCGGTCGCCCACTGCGCGGCCATCCACGATGTCGCTGACACCGCCCTGCCGCCCTCCTGCTCCACCAGGCCGAGCGCGCACGCCATCTCCGCGACAGTCGCGCGGTTCGCGGCCGCCGAGGCCTCCAGCCAGGAGTCGAACGGCTCATCCGGCAAGGGGCGGACCCGGAACGGAAGGACGCGCACGGCACCGGCCGTCTCGCTCATCAGGCGGCCTCCTCGCCGGTCTCTTCGGCGCCGTCGCTCTTCAGTCGGCGTCGGCGCCGCTCACGGCGTGCCCGATCCTCTTGGTCGTGCTTGGCCTGCAGCTCGGTGCGCTCCGTTTCTGCTCCCTCGTCGATGCGGATGTCGTCGAGGAGCTTCCGGTCGATCCGCTCGGCGCCGGTGCGGATGGCGCGGGACGCGCCGCGGCGGATGAGGTCCATGAGCGAGCCGATGTTGCCGGTGGTGCGGGCAAACAGGTACCGCGACATGTCGACGAGCATCCCTTCGTGCGCGTCCGCGAGCACGAGGGCCTGTTCGATGTGCCAGAGCAGGCTGTCCCACTCCTGGCGGGTCTGCTTGGTGCGCAGGCTGTACGGGTCGAGGCTGAGCACGGTCCAGCGGCGGAACGTCTGCGCCATCGCCGCTTCCTTCCCGGTCGCGCCCTCGCCGACGAGGCCGCGTTCGCGGAGCGCGACGCCGGCGAACAGGAAGGTGGCGCTGTACTCGTTGGACAGCCACTTCAGCTGGTTCGCGACCTCGACACCGTCGCGGGTGCGCATCTGGATGAAGTGCAGATCGTCGATGATCACGAGGCGGGTGTCGTGCCGTTCGATGCAGTCCGCGGCCGCCCGCGCCAGATCTCGGCCGGCCATCGAACGGTGCAGGATGCCCGCGGTCGCGGGGTGGGCGTAGAACCCGAGGATCATCATGTGCAGGCCCTTGATCGTGAGGCGCCCTGGGACGGTGATGTGGCAGACCGGGAGGTGGAGGATGTCGCGATCCTCGTCGAGGTACTCGCCCACTTCCGCGATCCGCTGACGGTGGAAGTCGCGCCCGAACGTGTTGACCACCGTCGACTTCCCGAGGGCCGGTGGGGCGTCGAGGGCGGCGGCGGATTTGACCCGGTCGGAGTCCTGCAGGTTGCTGTCCAGGATGTCGCCCAGTTGCAGGTGCACCCCGTGCACCTGCCGGGTGCGCAGCAGGATGTTCGCGTGCCACGCCCGCCGGTCCGCGTTGTACCGCGCGAACTCGTCCGGGCCGAGCGATCCGAGCTGCTCGGTCGTTAGCAACGCGGGCTTATCGCGCGGGGGACGTTCGGCGAAGTCCTTCCATCCCTCGTAGGTCGACAGGCTCCGCTGCCGGCGAGGCGCGTCGTGCTCGCCCGGGACTGTGGCGGTCATTGGATCATCTCCATCGGCTCGAAGTGGTAGTCGGATCGGATCGTGGGCTCGTCGATGTCGTCCTCGTCGTCGTCATCGCCCGTTTCGGGAATGTCGACGCGCTTGCGTGGGTCGCGGACCTCGCCGGTGAGCTCCCGTCCGAGATCTGTGGTGGGGTTCAGTTCGGCCTCGAGCATCCGCTGCACGGTGCGCAGCGACCACACCCCGTCAGCCGCGGGATCCTTCTCGTTGAGCTGCGCGGCCATGCGGGAACTCATCCGCCTCTCCGATGGGGTGAGCGCGCGTCCCGCGCCCCAGTCCTCGAGCAGCTGCGCGGCGACGTCGTCGACCTGAGAGGGGCGACCCTGGCGGATCGCGATCTTCTTCGCGTACTCCAGCGCGTCGAGGCTGAACGGTGTGTCGAAGGCTCCCTTGTGCTCCCACTCGAGGGTGTGCCAGGTGCCGTCCTCGGGGTCGTGGAAGTAGATCTGCGTCAAGTCGTCGGGGTTGACCACGAACGGCCACTCCGTGCCCTTGTCTCGGTGGATCGACCGGGCGCGGTTGCGGTACTTCGCGACCGAGTCTCCGGTGTAGCGCAGCTTGTGGATCTCGACGCCGTAGTGATTGAACTGCCGTTTCACCACCGGCAGCAGCTCGAGGAGAACGCTCCGGTCGATCGGCATCCGCAGTTGCCCGGCAACGGCGAGCCCCTGGTCGTATCTCTCGGCGGGGCTGAGCTTGACGCCGGGGAGGCGGGGATCCTCGAGGGAGTCGTGGGGTCGGAGGTGGTAGACCGTCGCGACCCATTCGCGGATGATCTGCTCCAGCTGCGGGACCGTGTAGACCGCGTCGGCTTCGACGTCGTCGCCGCGGCCGCCGACGTCCGCGCCCTTGTAGCCAGGGAGTTCCTGGAGGAACGTGTCGAGGGTGCGGAAGAACCTCTCGACAGGGCTCTTGTCGGTGGGCTGGTAGACGCGGGCCGGCTGGATGGATATGCCCAGGCGTGCGCACGCGCTGGTCACGTGCTCCGAGAGGTACGGTGCGCCGTGGTCGACGATGATCGTGTCGGGCAGGATCCCCGCACGGACGAACCGCGGGACGCGGATGCGCGTCGGGTCGACGAGCACGGAACCGGCGACACCGTGGAAGGGCCATCGTGCGCTCGTGCCCCACTCCGCGGGAGTGTCGAAGGGTTGGCACGCTTCCATGAGCACGCCGGATACGTCGATGGATTTCGTTGAGCCGGGCGTCAGCCGCATGCCGAGAATGCAGCGGGAGTAGAGGTCGATCGCGACCGTGAGGTCTGCGGCGACCCACTTGCCCGTCACCGGGGCCACGGCGAAGACGTTGAGCGGCGTCGTATCGAGGAGAACGTATTGGCCGGGCGCGGTGGCGTGCAGGCGTCCGTACGGAGCGGGCGGCCGGTTCGCGTTGGAGCGCTTGCGCTTGGTGCTCCCGGAGAAGGTCGCGCGGCCACGGGAGAGCTCGTCGAGGATCTTGTATGCGGCGCTTCGAGAAGGGGCGGCGACGATACCTGGCCCGTGGGTGCGGTCGGCTCGGGCGTTGACTCTCGCGATGATGATGCTTTTCGCGACCTTCGACTCCGGCGTCTGCTCATCGATGACCTCACGTGCCGCCGTGACCCAGCGGTCGTCGAAGTTGACGAGCAGATTGCCCGGCTGCGCCTTGCGGTGATCGATCAGTCCGATCTCGCCGGCATCCTTATACCGCGCCACCCACCTCGCGACGGTCCGGCGACCCTTACCGAGCTCGAGCGCCTTCGCCGCGATCCGCTCCTCGATGCGACGCTCCGGATGGTAGGCGAGCTTCGGTTCGCCCTCACGTGCGATCTCGGCCGCCCCCGACCGGTAGCCGGTGAGGACCTCTCGCACATGATCAGCGCGCTCGGCGGACACCGCGCGGGCCGCGTCGCTGGCATCGGCCCAGACGACACCCAGTGGAGCCGCGTCCTCATCGCGACTGTTTCCGGGGATGCGTGTCGTACCTCCCTCAGCGCGGGGGCGCAGGAGGTCGATCATCCGCAGGCGCCGAACCTGCCCAGTTCGGGTACGGACGATGACCGCGCCCTCGCAGATCTCCGCAACGGTGCAGGCATCGCCGTCGTAGACGATGTCCACGCCGGGTTTCAGGGTCCACGTGCTGCTCATCGCTATCTCCTTCAGGTGTTGAGGGGGTGGTATCTCAGGCCCGCGTCACGATGCTCGTGGCGCTCAGAAGTCGAGTCAGGTCGGTGCTCAGCCGGCGAGCCCACAGCAGGTGCAGGACAAGCGCGCGTGCTGCGAGAAGCCCGCCGGCGACGGCCGGAATCGCGCGCACCGCCTCGCCGAACGCCATGGGCGATCTCAGCTCGCCGAGCGCGCCGGTGACGTCGCCGTCGGCGAACTGGAAGGGTCGGCGGTAGCCGGCAAGGAACTCGACGTTGCGTAGCAACACCTCATCCGGCTCGGATTGGACGCGGTACTCCCACCCGTGGGGTTCGATCACGCGCCGCGACCAGCTCAGCGAGTCACGCACCTTCGGGATGGTGAGCTTCGCGGCGGGCTTCACATCCACCACGCAGACGGTTTGGTCCGCGTGGACGATCAGATAGTCGGGAATGTGGCGACGGCGTGTGCCCTTGTCCTCCCCCTCGAGGAGGAACGGCTGAGACAGGATCCAGTCGACGCGAGGGTCGAAGTCGGCCAACAGCAGGTTCGCGTACTCGAGCCGCGACTCGTATCCGACATGCGATTGCATGGTTGCCGACCAGTAGCTGCCCGAGAAATGCCGCTGCCCCCGGTACCAGCGGAAATCACGCCACGGGACGGCGGCGTCGAAGACGCTCAATCGAGCTGACTGCAGCGGAACAACGTCCACCTCGCCACCCGCTTTGCGAACCATCAGCCCGACATCCGCCGGGAACGCTCCGCCCCGCGTCCCGAGTTGCTCGCGCTCCGTCATGAAGCCAGCGTGAGGGTCGAATCGGTCCGGGAGAATGCACGCTGCCGCCATAGATTCGCGAAATACGATTCAGGATCTCGCTCTTGCTATCACGGGTTAATTCGGTATATGCGAGTCACGAATACTAGTGAATGTGACATTCACTGTAGTGGACGTCACATAGATAACAAGTCACCGTCAGGGATACAAATATAGGGACCACAAAATCAACGCCCACAGGCCGGCCTGAAGCCCACGTCGGCCGCGTGTGCGACACTCAAGGACATGACCATGTTGGAGCCCATCGCGCCGGAGGAATCCCGGCTCGTCTTCGGCAACAGCTACATGTACAGCGTCATGGTCGAGATCGCCGGGCTACGCGGCGAGAAGTTCTCATCGAAGACGATCACCGACGCCACGCGGCTCTCCCCTGGCATCGTGCACCCACTGATCCAGAAGCTCCGCCGAGCGAACTTCATCGAGTTCGTCGAGCGCGTGCCCGGAGAGCGGACCATCCTGTACCGGGTCCGCGGGAATCCCTGGTGGAATGCGGCGAGCCAGTACGTGGAGGAGCAGAGCACGGCCGAGGAGCGTTCCGCGTCCTGACGGCGACGGTCACCTACGGGCTAGGCCCGCCCGACCGTCTGCGCGCGGAACCACGCGTCTCACCTCGCGGACTGGATCATTTGTCGAAGCGCGGCGGGGAGCAGGGAATCGACTCCTGTGTCGTCGACCAGCGCGGCGAAGTTCGACCAGACGACAGTACGGACAACCGCGGGCGCGAGGCCGAGCGCCCGCGCTATCCCGGCCTCGACCGGTTCCACCCGGCCTGGTCGGCGTGGGCTTTGGGAGAAACGATCACCGCTGGGATGATCGGTCTCGACAAGTAGACGTTCTCGCGGGATAGCTCGGAGCACGTCGGGCGAGCGGGTCATCGAATAGTTGACCGAGAAGTAGCAGCCCAACGCGACAGCCTCCCGAGTCTCTTCAGGCGTGCCCAACCACCAGTGCAGAACGGCCCCCGCACGCAGGTGAGATGCACGCAACACCTCAAGTACAGCGCTGGTCGCCCGGTAGCTATGAATTGAAGCGATCCGAGGGGAGGTCTCGACCGCCTTAACGATGCGTTCGAACGTCGCCCGCTGGGTGTCGCGTGGAACGCGGGACGCGCCATCGAGTCCCACCTCCGCAACATATGAGGTCGACTGGAGCATGGTCGCAAAGCGATCCGGATCGAATCCACGATCGGCGCCGACGAGACCCGGGTGACACCCCACCCCCCATACGCTGGCGCGATCCGAACGCGACTCCACTTGCGCGTATTCGTCGAGTGACCGGGTAGCGATCAGGACAACCGCGCCCAGCTTTTCAAGCTCGAACGGCGCGATGTCCAACGCGACGTGCGCGTGCGTGTCCAGGGGAGGTAGGCGTCTCATCCCAGATAGTTTTCCAACTCGGCCAAGCCCCGTGCGTATAGGGTCCGCGCGTCGGCGACGGTGAGGGCTGGGGGCAGTGGGGTTGTCATGAGGAAGCTCTCGTCCACGCCCGCATCGACGAAGTCTCGGACCGCGTTTTCGATCGACCGCTGCTCCGCATACTTCGCGAAGCGTCCTCCGCGGTCGGCGAGGTACGGGGTGGCATCGGAAAGATCTGCCGCGGCAAACGCGGCGCGACGAAGGACACAGCCGAAGCACTTTCCGCAGTGCGAACCACTGGCGACCTGACCCAAGTACTGCTGGTCGCTGTGCGAGCAGGAGTTCGTTGCGCTGAGGAATGCCGCGGCACGATCCGCGCCGACCAGCTCGACGACGCGTCGGTACTCATCGCCCTTCGTCAAGGCTTGGAAGGGATTCTCAATTTCGCCGTACCCGCCCAGATCTGTCAACAGTGAGCCCACGCGCCAGAGGAACCAAGGCTGCGTCGTGCGGGTCGACAATGCTCCCACCCGCTCTGGGCCAAGTGGGGGGTTGATGGAGGCGAAGCCGTTCTCGGCGATCCACAGGCCGCGGCCACTCTGGCTTGCCACTGCCAGCCCGAGCGCGAGGAACAGCAACGATCGCGAGCGGCTCGACGGTTCCCGTCGAAATCGTGTGCCGTTGAGGCGATGTGTTCTGCGTTGCAAATGCACCTGGTAATGGTGGATGGTCGTCCCGCTGAACAGCGCCTCCAGGGCGGCGGCGACACGCTGCTGCGGGGCGCTCGCTCCCGCACCCGAGCTTGAGTGGGAGACAAGCCGCTGCCCTTCCCCGGACCGGAGCGATGCCGCGGACACCAGCGCGCCGGATGCGGAGTCCGCGCCGCCGCTGACCAGAACCGTCCGAGCGGCCGTGTCGGGCACCAGCACACCACTCGTCTCGGAGGCGGCGAGTCGGGCGAACTGCAGAGTCCACCGGTCGCCGGTGAGGAACGCGAGCGTGCGTTCCAACTCCGCCGCGACGGCCTGCCACTTCTCCGCGTGGATCACCGGCACGGTCAAGACTAGGTCGCGCTGATTCCAGTTCGATCCACCCCGTTCACGTCTCACCGAATGGTCTGCGACATAGACGGTGAGGGCCACACGAACGAAGTCGGCATTGATCGAAGGAACTGTCCCGAGCTGGCGCAGGTCCGGTCGTAACCCCGTATTGAAGGAATCGCCCGGCGTGCCATCCCACAAAAACACCTCGTCCGCCCCGCTCTTGGCAGCATCCTCCCGGGACAGACACAGAGCGATGCTCGTCATGACTCATCCCCATAGATAGCAAGAAGATCCGTCACGCCTGTTTGGACCGCCGCGCTAATGGACGGGCCATCCAGAGTCACCGCGGCGACATCGAATCGCATCGCCCATGCCTTCGCGGCGAGTCGGATCTCATCCTCTGCGGAACGCCGAAGCGCAGCCCTCGGTTCTTGTCGAATCCGGTCGCCGACCTCCGTCAGGATGGAACGAGCGATCATCAACTCGACCGTGTGGCGCACGATCTGCGCCGGATCCCGCGGAGTCTCCAGCGTCCACGTCACGAGGTCTGCGACGATCAGTCGCGCCTCGCCATCGGCGATTGTACTGTCAGGTTCCGACTCGAACGCGGCCTCGACGATGCGCCGGCGCACCTCGAGCGGATCATCAAGGGCGCGAAGCTCATCGAGGTCGAGCCCGGCCGCCTCCAACGGTGCGCGCTCACCCCGCAAGTACGCGGTCGACAGAGTCGCAGCGCTGCCGGCTGGGCCGGCTACGCGTGCGGCCGAGCGCTGCG
>NZ_QOAY01000070.1:0-3042 GCF_003314775.1 Microbacterium sp. H6
CGTGATCGATGTCATGCTGGTCGGATGAGTTTCCCTCACCTCGACGCGGCCGGCCGCGCGCACATGGTCGACGTGACCGCGAAGCAGCCGACCGTCCGCACCGCCACCGCCCGCGGCTTCGTGCGCTGCAGCACCGATGTGATCGCCGCCCTGCGCGACGGGACGATGCCGAAGGGCGACGTGCTCGCCGTGGCACGCATCGCGGGTATCCAGGCGGCCAAGTCCACCCCTGCGCTGCTGCCGCTGGCACACGTGATCGGGGTGCACCGGGCGAGCGTCGACCTCGAGATCGTCGACGACGGCGTGCGCATCGAGGCCACGGTGGGCACCGCCGATCGCACCGGTGTGGAGATGGAGGCGCTCACCGCCGTGTCGGTCACCGCTCTGGCGGTCGTCGACATGATCAAGGGCATGGACCGCGCCGTGGTGATCGAGGACGTGCGCATCGTGGCGAAGTCGGGTGGGCGCTCCGGCGACTGGGTGCGTCCCGGCGAAGCATCTCCCGGAGAGACCCACGCCGATGGAGACGCCCGATGACTCGGGTGCGCTACTTCGCCGCGGCCGCGGAGGCTGCCGGTGTCGACTCCGAGGAGCGCGCGGAGACGACACTCGTCGCGCTGCGCACCGCCGTGGTCGCCGAGCATCCGGCGCTGGCCGACATCCTTCCGCGCTGCGCCGTCATGGTCGATGGAGTGCGCAGCGACGACGACCTCGCCCTCGACGACGCCGAGCTCATCGACGTTCTCCCGCCCTTCGCCGGCGGCTGACCGCACGCGACCTGCCGCGTCTGCTGGTCACATGCATGACCAGGGGACACCTGCATGATCGCTGGGCGGCGTTTCCTCCGGCAGACGTCAAAAGCTCATGCAAGTGCCGCGACGGAGTCAGCCGCCGATGCCCTTCCACGACGAGGTCCCGTCGACCTCGAGCTGACGCTTCCACACGGGGAGGTCGCTCTTGATCGCCTCGATGACCGCTCGGCACACCTCGAACGCCTCGGCACGGTGTTCGGAGGCGACCGCGATCACGACAGCCGCATCGCCCACATCGAGCCGCCCGATGCGATGACTCACCGCCACCACGGCAGGGGCTTCGGATCCGGCCCCCGCTTCGGCAGCGATGCTTCGCAGCGCGGCTTCGGCATCGGGATGGGCGCTGTACTCCAGCCCGACGACCGGCGTCTCGGCATCCGGGTCGTTGTCGCGCACCCGGCCGACGAAGGTGGTCACCGCGCCGAGTCGAGGGTCTTCGACCGCGGCGAGGTGCGCGTCGAGGTCGAGGCGCACCTCCGTCACCGCAGCGATTCGTACGTCGTTCATGAGTGGTCTCCGCCCTCCACCTGGTCCAGGATGTGCCCGGCGACGCCGAGCACCACGGGTACGCCGGAGGCCACGGCTCGCGTGGATCCGGGCAGGTTCACCACGAGCATCCCCGCGGGATCGACGATGCCGGCGAGACCGCGCGACAAGATCGAGAGCGGGGTGTCGGCGAGTCCGCTGCGACGCAGCTCCTCCGCGACCCCCGGGATCTCCCTGGTGATCACGCGGCGGGTGCCCTCCGGCGTCAGGTCGCGCGGCCCGACACCGGTACCGCCGGTGGTCACGACCAGGCGGATACCGCGGGCGACGGCTCTGCGCAGGGCATCCGCCACCGAATCGATTCCGTCCGCCACGATCTCGGCGTCGGGGCAGTGCCATCCCGCGTCACGCAGCAGCCCCACCGCGATCGGGCCTCCCCGATCCTCACGCTCTCCCGAGAAGGATCGGTCGGAGACCGTGATCACGAGTGCGGGGAGCGGGCCCATGGCTCCCACCCTAGGCCCGCGAGGCCGGCTGTGCACCGGACTCAGTTGACCCGGATGAGCGAACGCTGCCATCCCGAAGATCCGTTCGGGGCGATGGGGGCGCGCTCCTCGATCTGCAGATCGCCGTTCTTGTTGACCGCGCGCACGGCGACGTAGTGCGTGCCGGGGGTGGCATCCCACTCCATGAACCACTGCACCCACGTGTCGTCGTTGATCGGAGCCGACAGCGTCGCCGGCATCCAGTCACCGTTGTCGATACTGACCTCGACGCGTTCGATCCCGACCGACTGGGCCCAGGCGACACCGGCGATCGGGATCTTCCCCGCCGCGACCGCCTCCCCGATCTTGGGAGTGTCGACGCGCGAGGCGAACTTGATCGGGGCCTCTGCGCTGTACCCGCGGGGCGTCCAGTACGCCTCGTCCTTGTCGAAGGTCGTGACCTTCAGCTCGGTGAGCCACTTGGTCGCCGACACGTAGCCGTAGAGCCCTGGCACCACCATCCGCACCGGGAAGCCGTGCTCGAGGGGCAGCGGCTCTCCGTTCATGCCGACCGCCAGGATCGCATCGAGGTTGTCGTCGGTGAGCGCCGAGAGCGGCGTGCTCGCGGTATAGCCGTCGACGCTGCGCGAGAGCACCATGTCGGCCCCGGATTTCACGCCCGCCTTCTTCAACACGTCGCGCAACGGCACTCCGAGCCACTTCGCGTTGCCGACGAGCTCGCCGCCGACCTCGTTCGACACGCAGGTGAGCGTGATCGCGTACTCGTCGAGGCCCATGTCGAGGAGGTCCTGGAAGCTCATCTCCACGCGCTGGTCGACCATACCGTCGATCACGAGTCGCCAGGTGTCCGGGTCGATCGAGGGGACCGTGAGCGCGGTGTCGACGCGGTAGAAGTCCTTGTTGGGGGTGAAGAGCTTGCTGAGGCCCGGGATGTCGAGCTCCGCACCCTGCGGCACCGTGACCCTGGTCTTCGGGGTGGGGAGCTTGAGCGCGCCGCGGATCGCCTCCACCGATGACACGGCCATGCTCACCGTCCGTGCCGTGATCCCCACGACCAGTGCGGATGCTCCGGCGAGCGCGGCGAGGACGAAGAATCGGCGTCGGTCGATGCCGGGTCGAGCGGGCTCGACATCCGCCGGCCCGACACCGCCGTCCTCCGGCTCGGCGATTACCGCGCCGGAGTCATGGGCACCGGCGGCTTGCGCCCCGGCGGTGCTGCCGGCTTGCGCCCCGGCGGT
>NZ_QOAY01000185.1:0-5385 GCF_003314775.1 Microbacterium sp. H6
GGGGTTGGCAATGGATGAAGTCAGCAATGAATTTGTCTCTTTGGTCAGCATCAAACTCGCTGCGTCACCGTTTTCCCGGTGGGGTATGCATTTCTTTTTTACGGAGAGTTTGATCCTGGCTCAGGATGAACGCTGGCGGCGTGCTTAACACATGCAAGTCGAACGGTGAACACGGAGCTTGCTCTGTGGGATCAGTGGCGAACGGGTGAGTAACACGTGAGCAACCTGCCCCTGACTCTGGGATAAGCGCTGGAAACGGCGTCTAATACTGGATATGTGACGTGACCGCATGGTCTGCGTCTGGAAAGAATTTCGGTTGGGGATGGGCTCGCGGCCTATCAGCTTGTTGGTGAGGTAATGGCTCACCAAGGCGTCGACGGGTAGCCGGCCTGAGAGGGTGACCGGCCACACTGGGACTGAGACACGGCCCAGACTCCTACGGGAGGCAGCAGTGGGGAATATTGCACAATGGGCGCAAGCCTGATGCAGCAACGCCGCGTGAGGGACGACGGCCTTCGGGTTGTAAACCTCTTTTAGCAGGGAAGAAGCGAAAGTGACGGTACCTGCAGAAAAAGCGCCGGCTAACTACGTGCCAGCAGCCGCGGTAATACGTAGGGCGCAAGCGTTATCCGGAATTATTGGGCGTAAAGAGCTCGTAGGCGGTTTGTCGCGTCTGCTGTGAAATCCGGAGGCTCAACCTCCGGCCTGCAGTGGGTACGGGCAGACTAGAGTGCGGTAGGGGAGATTGGAATTCCTGGTGTAGCGGTGGAATGCGCAGATATCAGGAGGAACACCGATGGCGAAGGCAGATCTCTGGGCCGTAACTGACGCTGAGGAGCGAAAGGGTGGGGAGCAAACAGGCTTAGATACCCTGGTAGTCCACCCCGTAAACGTTGGGAACTAGTTGTGGGGTCCATTCCACGGATTCCGTGACGCAGCTAACGCATTAAGTTCCCCGCCTGGGGAGTACGGCCGCAAGGCTAAAACTCAAAGGAATTGACGGGGACCCGCACAAGCGGCGGAGCATGCGGATTAATTCGATGCAACGCGAAGAACCTTACCAAGGCTTGACATATACGAGAACGGGCCAGAAATGGTCAACTCTTTGGACACTCGTAAACAGGTGGTGCATGGTTGTCGTCAGCTCGTGTCGTGAGATGTTGGGTTAAGTCCCGCAACGAGCGCAACCCTCGTTCTATGTTGCCAGCACGTAATGGTGGGAACTCATGGGATACTGCCGGGGTCAACTCGGAGGAAGGTGGGGATGACGTCAAATCATCATGCCCCTTATGTCTTGGGCTTCACGCATGCTACAATGGCCGGTACAAAGGGCTGCAATACCGCGAGGTGGAGCGAATCCCAAAAAGCCGGTCCCAGTTCGGATTGAGGTCTGCAACTCGACCTCATGAAGTCGGAGTCGCTAGTAATCGCAGATCAGCAACGCTGCGGTGAATACGTTCCCGGGTCTTGTACACACCGCCCGTCAAGTCATGAAAGTCGGTAACACCTGAAGCCGGTGGCCTAACCCTTGTGGAGGGAGCCGTCGAAGGTGGGATCGGTAATTAGGACTAAGTCGTAACAAGGTAGCCGTACCGGAAGGTGCGGCTGGATCACCTCCTTTCTAAGGAGCATCTGACACTTTCGGGTGTCCAGAACCCAGATCGAAGGCATACGTTCTTCGCTGGGAGCTCAGGGGTGGAACATTTGACATGGTGCGAGGGATGTTGTTCTTCTCCAGTACGCCGCTTCGGTGGTTGGAACGGGGAGGGTGACGGATGTCGCACCTGCACGCTGTTGGGTCCTGAGGGACCGGATGCGCTTTGACCTTTCGGGGTTGGAAGCATTTGGTTACTCTGGGCCTCTTTCTGTTTCTCCATGTTTGTGGGGTTGTGGATTGGGGCACCGCCCGTACTTTGAGAACTACACAGTGGACGCGAGCATCTTGCAACAGCCTTCGGGTTGTTGCACAAGATGATCTTAAAGATCATTAGTCAATTTCAGATCCCGCCTTCGGGTGGGGTCGAGTTTTTGATTCAAACTCATGTGATTTCAAGTCTTTAAGAGCAAACGGTGGATGCCTTGGCATCTGGAGCCGAAGAAGGACGTAGCAATCTGCGATAAGCCTCGGGGAACTGATAAGCAAGTTTTGATCCGAGGGTGTCCGAATGGGGAAACCCCGCTGGGCGGCGTGCCGACCTAGTGACTCCCGCCTGAATATATAGGGCGGGTAGAGGGAACGTGGGGAAGTGAAACATCTCAGTACCCACAGGAAGAGAAAGCAACCGCGATTCCGTTAGTAGTGGCGAGCGAAACCGGATCAGGCTAAACCTAGCGTGTGTGATAGCCGGCAGGCGTTGCACGTTGGGGGTTGTGGGACTTTTCAGTCATCTCTGCCGAGGTGGCGGCGTTACAAGAAGGTATAGACGAACGGTCTTGAAAGGCCGGTCATAGAGGGTGCCAACCCCGTAGTCGAAATGCCTCTCTTGGCGCGAAGAGTATCCCAAGTAGCACGGGGCCCGTGAAATCCCGTGTGAATCTGTCAGGACCACCTGATAAGCCTAAATACTCCCAGATGACCGATAGCGGACAAGTACCGTGAGGGAAAGGTGAAAAGTACCCCGGGAGGGGAGTGAAATAGTACCTGAAACCGTTTGCTTACAAACCGTTGGAGCCTCCTTAGTAGGGGTGACAGCGTGCCTTTTGAAGAATGAGCCTGCGAGTTAGCGATATGTGGCGAGGTTAACCCGTGTGGGGTAGCCGTAGCGAAAGCGAGTCTGAATAGGGCGATTCAGTCGCATGTCCTAGACCCGAAGCGAAGTGATCTATCCATGGCCAGGTTGAAGCACGTGTAAGAGCGTGTGGAGGACCGAACCCACTTAGGTTGAAAACTGAGGGGATGAGCTGTGGATAGGGGTGAAAGGCCAATCAAACTTCGTGATAGCTGGTTCTCTCCGAAATGCATTTAGGTGCAGCGTTGCGTGTTTCTTGCCGGAGGTAGAGCTACTGGATGGCCGATGGGCCCTACAAGGTTACTGACGTCAGCCAAACTCCGAATGCCGGTAAGTGAGAGCGCAGCAGTGAGACTGTGGGGGATAAGCTTCATAGTCGAGAGGGAAACAACCCAGACCACCAACTAAGGTCCCAAAGCGCGTGCTAAGTGGGAAAGGATGTGGAGTTGCTGTGACAACCAGGAGGTTGGCTTAGAAGCAGCCACCCTTGAAAGAGTGCGTAATAGCTCACTGGTCAAGTGATTCCGCGCCGACAATGTAACGGGGCTCAAGCACGCCACCGAAGTTGTGGCATTGACATTATTGGTAGGCCTTCGTGGTCCAGCCGTGTTGATGGGTAGGAGAGCGTCGTGTGGCCAGCGAAGCGGCGGTGTAAACCAGCCGTGGAGGCTACACGAGTGAGAATGCAGGCATGAGTAGCGAATGACGTGTGAGAAACACGTCCTCCGAAAGACCAAGGGTTCCAGGGTCAAGCTAATCTTCCCTGGGTAAGTCGGGACCTAAGGCGAGGCCGACAGGCGTAGTCGATGGACAACGGGTTGATATTCCCGTACCGGCGAAGAACCGCCCAAGCTAATCCAGTAGTGCTAAGTGTCTGAATCCCAGTGACTGATCCCTTCGGGGTGACGCTCTGGGCCTAGCGCACGACCCCATTCTGGTGCGGTTAGCGTATTAACAGGTGTGACGCAGGAAGGTAGCCCAAGCCAGGCGATGGTTGTCCTGGTGCAAGTGCGTAGGCCGAGTCGTAGGCAAATCCGCGATTCACATAGGCTGAGACACGATGCGGATAAAAAGTGGGTGATCCTATGCTGCCAAGAAAAGCATCGACGCGAGGTTCTAGCCGCCCGTACCCCAAACCGACTCAGGTGGTCAGGTAGAGAATACCAAGGAGATCGAGAGAATCGTGGTTAAGGAACTCGGCAAAATGCCCCCGTAACTTCGGGAGAAGGGGGGCCATCCACTTATACGGATTTACTCCGAAAAGGGTGTGGTGGCCGCAGAGACTAGTGGGTAGCGACTGTTTACTAAAAACACAGGTCCGTGCCAAGTCGCAAGACGATGTATACGGACTGACGCCTGCCCGGTGCTGGAAGGTTAAGAGGACCGGTTAGCCGCAAGGCGAAGCTGAGAATTTAAGCCCCAGTAAACGGCGGTGGTAACTATAACCATCCTAAGGTAGCGAAATTCCTTGTCGGGTAAGTTCCGACCTGCACGAATGGCGTAACGACTTCCCAACTGTCTCAACCGCGAACTCGGCGAAATTGCATTACGAGTAAAGATGCTCGTTACGCGCAGCAGGACGGAAAGACCCCGTGACCTTTACTACAGCTTGGTATTGGTGTTCGGTGTGGCTTGTGTAGGATAGGTGGGAGACTTTGAAGCATGGACGCTAGTTCGTGTGGAGTCATTGTTGAAATACCACTCTGGTCACTCTGGATATCTAACTTCGAACCGTAATCCGGTTCAGGGACAGTGCCTGGTGGGTAGTTTAACTGGGGCGGTTGCCTCCCAAAAAGTAACGGAGGCGCCCAAAGGTTCCCTCAACCTGGTTGGCAATCAGGTGTCGAGTGTAAGTGCACAAGGGAGCTTGACTGTGAGACTGACAGGTCGAGCAGGGACGAAAGTCGGGACTAGTGATCCGGCAGTGGCTTGTGGAAGCGCTGTCGCTCAACGGATAAAAGGTACCTCGGGGATAACAGGCTGATCTTGCCCAAGAGTCCATATCGACGGCATGGTTTGGCACCTCGATGTCGGCTCGTCGCATCCTGGGGCTGGAGTAGGTCCCAAGGGTTGGGCTGTTCGCCCATTAAAGCGGTACGCGAGCTGGGTTTAGAACGTCGTGAGACAGTTCGGTCCCTATCCGCTGCGCGCGTAGGAAATTTGAGAGGATCTGACCCTAGTACGAGAGGACCGGGTTGGACGAACCTCTGGTGTGTCAGTTGTTCCGCCAGGAGCACCGCTGATTAGCTACGTTCGGGATGGATAACCGCTGAAAGCATCTAAGCGGGAAGCCGGCCTCAAGATGAGATTTCCATACCTTCGGGTGAGAGGCTCCCAGCCAGACTACTGGGTTGATAGGCCAGATGTGGAAGTGCAGTAATGCATGCAGCTGACTGGTACTAATAAGCCGATGACTTGATAACACACCGTTTGTTGGTGCTACGCGTCCACTGAGTGGTTCTCGATGTACGGTCGAGAACCGCATAACAACAATGACTTTGTTATGTGTTTGATTGAAACATCAATAGTGTTTCGGCGGCCATAGCGTGAGGGAAACGCCCGGTTACATTCCGAACCCGGAAGCTAAGCCTCACAGCGCCGATGGTACTGCAGGGGGGACCCTGTGGGAGAGTAGGACACCGCCGGACTCCTTTTA
>NZ_QOAY01000185.1:5408-7494 GCF_003314775.1 Microbacterium sp. H6
AACAAGAAAGCCACCCAATGCTGGGTGGCTTTCTTGCGTTGTGCTCCATGCAAGCACGAAGAGCCATCCCTCGCGGGGTGGCTCTTCTGCGTTAACGCGACCGTGGCCGCACGGCTCAGCGCTTCAAGCGCGCCTCGAGCATGGCGGCGCACTCCTGCACAGCGACAGTGAGCAGTTCCTCATCCAGATCCGCACGGCCCCACGTCACCGCCACCGCTGCAACAGGCCAGCCCGCGGCATCGAGGACCGCGGCGCCCACACTGCGCAGTCCGTCCGCGATCTCACTGTTCTCTGTCGCATACCCCCGTGCCCGGACATCCCGGAGAAGCTCACGCAGTTCGCGGGGTGTCCGCGGGCCAAGGCCGGTGCGGTCGGGGAATGCCGAGACGTCCGGGTAGAGCGCCCGCACCTGTTCCCGGGGGAGCGCTGCCAGCATCGCGCGGCCCGAAGCCGTGAGGTGCGCAGGAAGACGCACGCCCACGTCCGTCACCAACGCGGGCCTCCGAGGTGCGCGTTCCTCGACGATGTACAGCACGTCCCCGCCACTCATCACCGCCAGGTGCGCGCTCTCCCCCAGCCGGTCCGAAAGAGCAGCCACCAAAGGTCGGCCTCGTCGCGCCAGGGGCTGTTGCCGGGTGTACCCGCCGGCGAGCTCGAATGCCGAAGTACCCAGCCCCCAGCGTCTCTCTTCGCGCAGGTGCAGCACGAAGCCGTGAGCGGCCAAGGTGGTCAGCAGGTGATAGACCGTCGACCGCGGCAGCTCGAGCTCGCGCGCGATCGCCGACGCCGCCACGGGGGCCGGCCGTCCGGCGAGATAGCTCAGGATGCGGAGCGTGTTCTCCGCCGCAGGCACCTGCGCGGTCGGCGCGTCGGACACCGGGACGTCCGCCACCCGTGCCTGCGTCCCCGGTGCCTGAGCGCTCGTCGTTTTGTCTGGGATCACAGACAAAGCATCCCATGAACGGGTGTCCCGCACGACGCCTCGGGTGTGGAATCGAACCATGACCGAACTCGCCCCCGTGCTGGTCGGAGCGGCCCCGCTGTCGCCCGCCGATGTCGTCGCCGTCGTCCGTCATGATGCCCCCGTGCAGCTCGACGCCGAAGCTCTCGCCCGCGTAGCCGAGACCCGCCGGGTGATCGACGGCCTCGCCGCCGACCCGAACCCGCACTACGGTGTCTCCACCGGATTCGGTGCTCTGGCGACCACCTTCATCGCCCCCGACCGTCGCCTGCAGCTGCAGGCCAGCCTGATCCGCTCGCACGCCGCGGGCACCGGCGCCGAGGTCGAGCGCGAGGTCGTCCGCGGACTCCAGCTGCTGCGCCTGCAGACCCTCGCTTCCGGTCGAACCGGCGTGCGCCCGGTCGTGGTGGAGACCTACGCCGCCCTGCTCAACGAGGGCATCACCCCCGTGGTGCGCGAGTACGGGTCGCTCGGCTGCTCGGGCGACCTCGCCCCTCTTGCCCACATCGCCCTGGCCGCGATGGGCGAAGGCGACGTGCGTGACGCATCCGGCGCTCTGGTCCCCGCAGCCGACGCCCTGGCTGCTGCGGGCATCGAGCCGCTCACCCTCGTCGAGAAGGAGGGGCTCGCGCTCATCAACGGCACCGACGGCATGCTGGGCATGCTGGTGCTCGCCCTGCACGACCTCGAGACGCTCCTGCTCACCGCCGACATCGCCGCGGCGATGTCGGTCGAATCGCAGCTCGGCACCGACGCCGTGTTCGCCGCTGACCTGATGGCCCTCCGCGCGCAGATGGGCCAGGCCGAGTCCGCGGCCAATCTCCGCGCCTTCCTCGGCGACTCCCCCATGGTCGCGAGCCACAAGGGCCCGGATGACGGCCGCGTGCAGGACGCCTACTCGCTGCGCTGCTCGCCCCAGGTGCACGGCGCCGCCCGCGACACTCTCGCCCACGCGACGCTGATCGCCGGACGCGAGCTCGCCAGCGTGATCGACAACCCCGTCATCACCTTCGACGGGCGCATCGAGTCGAACGGCAACTTCCACGGGGCTCCGGTCGCCGCTGTGCTCGACTTCCTCGCGATCTCGGTCGCCGACGTCGCCTCGGTCTCCGAGCGTCGCACCGA
>NZ_QOAY01000185.1:7730-7861 GCF_003314775.1 Microbacterium sp. H6
GGATGGGCCGCCGCCCGCAAGCTGCGCCGCGCGATCGACGGCCTCGGCCGCGTGCTCGCCATCGAGATCCTCACCGGCGCCCGCGCCCTCGATCTGCGCGCGCCGTTGCAGGCGGGGCCCGCGACCGGAGC
>NZ_QOAY01000185.1:7945-8616 GCF_003314775.1 Microbacterium sp. H6
CCCCGGACATGGAAGCCGTCACCGCCCTCGTCCAGTCGGGCGACGTCGCCCGCATCGCAAAGGAGCACACTCATGGCTGAGAACGTCTCATCAGAAAGCACCGCTTCCGGATCGCGAGTCGTCCGCGCTGCCCGTGGCAACAAGCGCACCGCGAAGAGCTGGGGCGCCGAAGCCGCCAAGCGCATGCTCATGAACAACCTCGACCCCGAGGTCGCCGAGCACCCGGAAGACCTGGTCGTCTACGGCGGCACGGGCAAGGCCGCCCGCAGCTGGGAGGCCTACGACGCGATCGTGCGCACCCTCGACGAGCTCGAACCGGACGAGACCCTGCTCGTGCAGTCGGGCAAGCCGGTCGGCGTGTTCCGCACCCACGAGTGGGCCCCGCGCGTGCTCATCGCGAACTCGAACCTGGTCGGCGACTGGGCGACGTGGCCCGAGTTCCGCAAGCTCGAAGAGCTGGGACTCATCATGTACGGGCAGATGACCGCCGGCTCGTGGATCTACATCGGCACGCAGGGCATCCTGCAGGGCACGTACGAGACCTTCGCCGCCGTGGCCCGCTCGCTCGGCCGCGACTCGCTGCGCGGCACCCTGGCCCTCACCGGCGGCGCCGGGGGAATGGGCGGCGCTCAGCCGCTCGCGGTGACCCTGAACGACGGGGCGGTTCTGAT
>NZ_QOAY01000185.1:8960-11011 GCF_003314775.1 Microbacterium sp. H6
ACCGATCTCGACGCGGCCGTCGCCCGCGTGGTCGCCGCCAAGGACGCCGGAGAGGCCCTCTCGGTCGGTGTCGTCGGCAACGCGGCCGAGGTGTTCCCCGAGCTGCTGCGCCGCGGGGTGCCGATCGACATCGTGACCGACCAGACCAGCGCCCACGACCCGCTCGCCTACCTCCCGCTCGGCACCTCGGTGGCGGACTGGAAGACCGAGGCCGAGCGCGACCCGGAGGACTTCACGCACCGCTCGCGCGCATCGATGGCAGCGCACGTGGAGGCGATGGTCGCGTTCCAGGATGCGGGCGCCGCGGTGTTCGACTACGGCAACTCGATCCGCGCCGAAGCGCAGCTGGGCGGGTTCGACCGGGCATTCGAGTTCCCTGGATTCGTGCCGGCCTACATCCGCCCGCAGTTCGAGGAGGGACGAGGGCCGTTCCGCTGGGCTGCGCTCTCGGGTGACCCGGAAGACATCTACAAGACCGACCGGGCGATCGCCGAACTCTTCCCCGAAGACGCCGCCCTGCACCGCTGGCTCGAGAAAGCCGGGGAGAAGGTGCACTTCGAAGGGCTTCCCGCCCGCATCTGCTGGCTCGGCTACAAGGAGCGCCACCTCGCCGGACTCAAGTTCAACGAGATGGTCGCCTCGGGCGAGCTCTCGGCTCCTATCGTGATCGGTCGCGATCACCTCGACTCCGGCTCGGTCGCCTCGCCCTACCGCGAGACCGAGGCGATGAAGGACGGCTCCGACGCCATCGCCGACTGGCCCCTGCTGAACGCCCTGCTCAACACGGCGTCCGGTGCCTCCTGGGTGTCGCTGCACCACGGCGGCGGCGTCGGCATCGGCCGCTCGATCCACGCTGGTCAGGTGACGGTGGCCGACGGTTCTGACCTCGCCGCCCAGAAGCTGGAGCGCGTGCTGACGAACGACCCCGGCACCGGTGTGATGCGCCACGTCGACGCCGGCTACGAGCACGCGCGCGACGTCGCCCGCGAGCGCGGCCTGAACGTGCCGATGCTCTGAGAGGGTGAGGACATGTCGACGCTCATCACGAACATCGCGGAACTGACGACGAACGTCGCGACGGCTGATGACCGCACCGGGACGCTGGCCGACGCAGCGGTGCTGATCGAGGGCGAGCGGATCGCCTGGGTGGGTGCCGCGGCAGAGGCACCGGAAGCCGACGAGGTCGTGGACGCCGCCGGGCGTGCGATGATTCCCGGATTCGTCGACAGCCACAGCCACCTCGTCTTCGGGGGCGACCGCGCCGTCGAGTTCGAGGCGCGCATGGCGGGGCAGAAGTACGCGGCCGGCGGCATCCGCTCGACCGTCGCGGCCACCCGCGCCGCGAGCGACGACGAGCTGCGCGCGCGACTGCGCGGCTTCCTCGACGAGATGCTCGCGCAGGGCACGACGACCGTCGAGATCAAGAGCGGCTACGGCCTGAGCGTCGCCGACGAGGAGCGACTGGTGCGTCTAGCCGCCGAGGTGACCCCGGAGGTGACCTTCCTCGGCGCACACGTCGTGCCCGCCGAGTACGCCGACCGCTCGGACGAGTACGTCGACCTGGTGACCGGGCCCATGCTCGATGCCTGCGCCCCGTACTCGAAGTGGATCGACGTGTTCTGCGAGACGGGCGCCTTCACGGTCGCGCAGTCGCGGCGGGTGCTGGAAGCCGGCATCGCGCGCGGACTCGCCCCCCGCGTGCATGCGAGCCAGCTCGGTCCAGGAGAGGGCGTGCGTCTGGCCGTCGAGCTCGGTGCGGCCTCGATCGACCACGGCACCTATCTGACGGACGCCGACATCGACGCGCTCGCCGGCTCCGACACCGTGCTCACCCTGCTGCCGGGGGTGGAGTTCTCGACGCGGCAGCCGTATCCGAACGCCCGACGCCTGATCGACGCCGGAGTGACCGTGGCGCTGGCCTGCGACACGAACCCGGGGTCGAGCTTCACCTCGTCGATGCCGTTCTGCATCGCCGTGGCCGTGCGCGACATGGGGATGACCCCGGCCGAGGCCGTGTGGGCCGCGACGGCGGGCGGGGCGAAGGCACTGCG
>NZ_QOAY01000185.1:11119-11260 GCF_003314775.1 Microbacterium sp. H6
CGTGATCGCGCCCGGGGCCAGAGCCGACCTCGTGCTGCTGAAGGCGCCGACCCGCATCCACCTCGCCTACCGGCCGGGCGTTCCCCTCGTCGACACCGTCTGGAAGGACGGACGAGCGATCGGCTGAGGCTCGCAGGTGCT
>NZ_QOAY01000143.1:0-763 GCF_003314775.1 Microbacterium sp. H6
CCTTCGCCACCTGCTTCTCCAGCACGGTGACCGCGTCGTCGGAGAGCAGGATGAGGCCGTCGAGCTCCTCGCGCACGCGCTTGTAGGCGACGTTGCGCTCGGCCTGCGTGGCGGATTCGTCGACCGCGACCTTCAGCAGCTGCTGTGCGCGTTCGAGACGCTTGCGCTCCGGCTCGGTAAAGGTCGAATCGCGCAGGCGCCTGGCATCCTTTTCGGCGATCTCGAAAGCGACCGCGTAGTCGCCGACGGCCTGGAGGTACTCGGTGACCTGCTGTTCCGACACCCTGGCGTCGGCGGAGGCGGGGCGCAGGGCATCGGCCGTCTTCTTGGCGCGCAGGAACGCGGCGGTCAGCGGCTGGCGCCCATCGCTCATGGCGGGGAAGGCGATCAGCTTGGCGACGTCGAGCTCGTAGTCGAGCCAGCGTGCCGTGATCTCGTCATGCTCGGCGAACAGGCGCGCGACCAGATCGCTCGGTGCCACGGACGCTGTGGTGTCGACGACAGAGGGTCCGCGGCGCTTGGCCTGCTGGGTGAGCGCGCGCGCTTCGATCTCGGCGGTCTTCAGCTGCGCCTTCATGCGAAGGGTCTCCAGGCGGCGCTCGTGTCGTCGCTTGGAGCTGCGCTCCCACGTCTTCGCGATACCACCGGCCATTCCCATGATCGGGAAGATGAGCCACCAGTAGTGCTGCGCGAAGGTCCAGAAGCCCTGGATGAACTCGTCCATGATGCGTTCAGCCTACTTCTCGGCGGGCTCTTGCCGCCC
>NZ_QOAY01000143.1:844-4454 GCF_003314775.1 Microbacterium sp. H6
CCGCCCGCAGCGTCGATACCGTCCGTTCACGCAGCGTTCCATTCGGAGTACGGCAGTCTCGTAATTGCGCGTCACCTTCAGGGGTTGGAATACCGATGTTCTCGGAATGCCGAGACGTCTCCTCCCGAAAGGTCATCATGCGCCGCTTCACCCTGCCCGTCGTCGGCCTCCTGGGCGTGGCCGCCCTCTCTCTCACCGCTTGCCAGAGCCCGACCGCCGAGGCTGCTCCGGCCGATCCGGACGCTCCTCTCACGATCGCCACGATCCCCGTCGGCGACGACCCCACCGCCGAGAACCCGATCGAGGTGTTCGCCGACCTGCTGGAGAAGGCGACGGGCCGCGACGTCGAGATCACTGATGTGCCCGACTACCTCAGTGTCGTCGAGGCCATCCGTGCCGACCACGTCGACATCGGCATCATGAGCGGCTTCCCGTCGGCCCTCGCCGTCAACACCGGCGAGGTGGATGCGCTGGTCGCCTTCCAGGGCGACGGCAAGCCGGTCTCGACCTGCGTCGTGCTCGACGAATCGCCCATCCAGAAGGTCGAGGACCTCGAGGGTAAGACGGTCGCGTTCGCCGATCAGGCCTCCAGCTCCGGGTACTTCATGCCCGTGTACATGCTGCACGAGGCCGGTCTCGAGCAGGGGACCGACTACGAGGCCATCTTCGCCGGTGGACACGAGGGCAGCTTCGCCGCGCTGCAGCAGGGACAGGTGGACGCAGCCTGCACGGCCGTCATGCTCACGGAGCTCGGCGCCCCGATGTTCCCCTTTGCGGATGGAGAGTGGCGCGCGGTGGGGGAGAGCCCCGCGATGGACATCCAGGGCGCGGTCCTCGGCCGTCAGTCGCTGGACGCCGAGACCCGCAAGGTGATCCAGGACGGCATCGCCGAGGTGTTCTCGCCCGCGAACGCTGAGCGTCTCGGCGCTTACGGTGCGTTCGCAGCGGCCCCGCAGACGGTCGACCCGAAGAGCGCCGACTTCCAGTCCTTCGCCGAGATCGCGGCCGTGGCCGGGGTCAAGCTCGAGGACCTCAAGTGACTCTTCCCGCTCTGCGTCTCGCGCCGGCGGCCGCTGTTTCCGCACCCGGCCGAATCGGAGATGATTCGTCGTCGTCAGGGCGCGTCGCAGACCGACACGCCGGAGCGCCAACCGATGCTCTGGGTTTCGGCCCCGCCGAGGGTGCAGTGCGCACCCCCACGGCCGAGCTCCGCCAGGCGCTTCCCCTCGTCGCGGTCCGCGGACTGCAGGTCGCGTACGGGGAGAACACGGTGCTCGACGGGGTCGACCTCGACCTCTTCCCCGGCGAGATGGTCGCCCTGCTCGGAGCCTCGGGCTCGGGGAAGTCCACGCTGATGCGCAGCCTGACCGGGTTCGCGCCGATCAGCTCAGGCACGGTCCGCGTGGCCGGGCACGACGTCACGAACCTCGGCCGCGGCGAGCTGCGAACCCTCCGCTCCGGGGTCGGACAGGTGTTCCAGCAGTTCAACCTGATCCCACGCCTCAGCGTCATGACCAATGTGCTCACCGGCGCCCTGCACGGCGCCGGGCCGATCAACATCGCGGGAGGCTTCTCGAACGCGCACCGCCGTCGGGCGCTCGAACTGCTCGATCGGGTCGGGATCGCGCACAAGGCATCCGCTCCCGCACGCTCCCTCTCGGGGGGACAGCAGCAGCGTGTGGCGATCGCGCGGGCGCTCATGCAGCAGCCGAAGGTGATCCTGGCCGACGAGCCGGTCGCATCACTCGATCCGAAACTCGCGGGATCCGTGCTCGGCCTGTTGCGCGAGATCGCCACGCAGGACGGCATCCCTGTGCTGGTGAGCCTGCATGTGCTGTCGCTCGCTCTCGCGCACAGCGACCGCATCGTCGGGCTTCGCCACGGCGAGATGCTCGTCTCCGGCGTGACCTCGCAGTTGGATGCCGCCGCGCTGGAAAACCTCTACGACGACGAGGAGCACGGTGATGACGACGACCACTGAGCCGCGCGCAGACAGGACCACCCGCCCGACTCTCGACCCCGCGGAGCGCGCCCGGCTCGAGAGCGCCTTCCGCGTGCCGCGTGCCCGCTTCCTGATCGGACTGCCGGTCGCGGTCCTGGTGCTGATCTGGTCGTTCAACGGCGCCCAGTTCAACTTCGTGAAGCTCGGCGAGGGCGCGATCAACATGGGTGAGTTCCTGTCGCGCCTGTTCCCGCCCGACTTCTCGAAGATCGGCACCATCCTGGCACTGCTGCTGGAGACGTTTCAGATGGCCGTCGTCGGTACGGTCCTCGGCGCCGTCCTCTCCCTGATCGTCGCCTTCGGAGCCACCTCCACCCTCGCGCCGAAGTGGCTGTACTACCCGACGCGCTGGGTCATGAACATCATCCGCTCCGTGCCCGACCTGGTGTTCGCGCTCATGTTCGTCTCGGCTGTCGGGCTCGGCCCGTTCGCCGGCATCCTGGCCATGACGCTCGGCTCCATCGGCTCGATCGGCAAGATCTTCGCCGAGGCGATGGAGCAGGTCGACCGAGGGCCCGTCGTCGCGATGGAGGCGGTCGGCGCCTCGAAGCGGCAGATCATCCAGTACGGGATCCTCCCGCAGGCCGCACCGCTGCTGACCTCGTACACGCTGCTGCTGTTCGAGGGCAACGTGCGCGGCGCGACCATCCTCGGTCTCGTCGGCGCCGGCGGCATCGGCCTCGAGCTGACCACCGCGATGCGCATGTACGACTACGGCCACCTCAGCGCCATCATCATCTGCATCATCGTGCTCGTCACGGTGATCGACCAGGGCAGCGCCCTCATCCGAAGGAGAATCACATGAGCATCATCGATACCGGACTCGTCCTCAGCGCGCCGGTAAACCTGCGCGACCTCGGCGGCATCATGATCGATGGCGGTGTGCTGCGTGAAGGCCTCGCCATCCGCACGGACGACCTGGCCTATGTGACCTCGGAGGTGGCCGATGAACTCGTCGCGGGTGGACTCAGTGCCATCATCGATCTACGCTCGCCGCTCGAGGTCTCGGTCACGGGACGTGGGCCTCTCGGCGCGCACCCGGTCGGCTACCATCACCTGCCGCTCATCGCGGATGTGGGGGCATCGATGGGAGACAAGGCCCCGGAGCTGAGCCACGAGGCCATGGGCCGGATGTACCGGCGCATGGTCGAGGGCGCGGCGCCGCAGCTCGTCATCGCACTCAACGTGATCGCGCACACTCCCGGCACGGCGGCCTTCCACTGCGCCGCCGGTCGCGACCGCACCGGTGTGCTCGCCGCCATGCTGTTGCTCGCATTGGGGGCCACCGACGACGACATCGTCACCGACTACGCCCGCACCGGCGACAACATGGTCGCGGTCATGGCGCGCACGGCTCCGGTCATGGGAGCGATGTGGAGAGCTCTGGGCTTCGACGCCGCCGCTCTGGAGAACGGCTCGTCGCTTCTGGAGGGCTCGATGGATGTGTCCATGCGCAGCCTTCTCGACACGCTCCGCGCGGAGCACGGGGACCCGCTGACGCCGTTGCGCGCTGCGGGGCTCTCGAACGCCACGATCGCCCGACTGCGCGAGCGGGCGCTGGCCGCGTGACGATGCCGATGACGGATGCCGGGGCCGCGGTTCGCCGCC
>NZ_QOAY01000010.1:0-9807 GCF_003314775.1 Microbacterium sp. H6
CGATCGACGGCGCCTCGGCATCGAGGCGTTCGAGGGCGGATCTGGCTCGATCGCGTTCCTGCTGCGCGCGTCGTTCCTCTCGGGCGATGGCGAGTTCGGCGTCGGCAGCGGTCGACTGTTGCTCGGCATCGGCGCGATCGGAGGCACGACGCTCCGCACGGTAGTCGGCGCGAGCCTTCGCCCGCCGGAGGGCCTCCAGCCGCTCGTCGATCGACGCGGGAGCCTGCGACGTCTCCGCCACGGTGTCATCGCCGTCTCCCGACAGCCCGCCGGCGACCACGAGGTTCTCGGCCTCGTCGATACGCGCCTCGACGGCGGCGAGACGACTGCCGAGCACTTGTTCGGCCGCACGGCGACGATCGTCGAACCGCGCCTGCACGTCTTCGAATCGTTGCGTTCCGAACAGCCGCCGCAGCAGTGCCTGGCGATCGCGGCTGCCCGCGAGCAGAAACTCCGAGAACCGGTTCTGTGCGAGCAGGATCACCTGCAGGAACTGCTCCCGACTGAGCTGAAGGATCTCATCGAGCTCGCCGGCTACGTCGACCGCCCGCGCGGCACGGCCGATCCATCCACTGTCCGTCCACTCGTCGAGCGACACGGTGGCCGCCTGCTTGGTCATGCCACCACCGCGCTTGGCCGGGCGCAGGTACTCGGGCGAGCGCGTGACGCGGTATCGACCGGCCGGCGTGCTGAACTCGACGACCACCTCTGAGGGATCGTCAGGCTCGCAGTGATCGCTTCGGAGGCGTTTCTCGCCGCCCTCGTATCGAGGCACCCCGCCGTACAGGCCGAAGCACACCGCATCGAGGATGCTCGACTTGCCCGCCCCGGTCCGTCCGGCGATCAGGAAGATGCCGTCGTCGGCGAAGGCGTCGAAGTCAACGGTCTGTCGCGACCGGAACGGGCCGAAGCCTTCGACCACCAGACGATGAAGACGCATCTAGACGAGCGCCTCGGCACGCACCCGCTCGTCGAGCACCGCGCGGATCAGCTCGCTCTCGGCCTCTGTGGGTCCGTGCCCGGCCCGCACGTGCTCGAGGAAGGCATCGATGCGGTCGGCATCGGTGACAGCGGTGCGCAGCCGCTGCACATAGGAGCGCTCGTCGACCTCGGCGGTCACCTCCGGCTGGTGCTGCACCATGGCGCAGTACGGGAAGCTCTCGCGAAGACGCCGCATGGGCTCGCGCTGCGGCACCGCATCGGTGTAGACGGCGCAGACCCAGTCATCCGCGTGCTGCGCGACCAACTCGGTGGACAGGATCTCGTCGAGCGGGCCGGTGAGGGTGACGAGCCGCCGAGGCACCGGCAGTTCCATCCACTCCACGCCGGCGAGTCCTTCGGCGTCGATGTCGACGAGCCAGCAACCACGGGGCTTGTGCTGCTCTCCGAAGCTGTAGTGCAGAGGCGCGCCCGCGTAGCGCACGCGGTCGCTGAGCTGCTGGCGTCCGTGGATATGGCCGAGCGCCACGTAGTCGGGTCCGTCGAACACGCTCAGCGGCACGACGTCGAGACCGCCCTGTCGCACCTCGCGCTCGAGCCCGGCGGTCGCGTCGACACCCGCGGCGAAGCAGTGCGCGATCGCCACCGCTCGGCCTCCGCGCTGGTCCATGCCGGCGCGGACCAGGTCCATCGCATGCGCCATGGTCTGCGCCTGCGTGCGCAGCTGACGCCCGGATGCATCGCCCTCGGGCCAGTGCTGACGCACGATGGCCGGCTCGAGGTAGGGGATGCCGTAGAAATGCACCGGTCCGTGGTCATCGGCGATGGTCACCGGCACACCCACCGCGAGGGGGTCTGTGAGCACGTGGATGCCCTCGCGGAGAAGGCGCGCCTGGAACCCGAGTCGTGCGGCGGAGTCGTGGTTGCCGCTCGTGACGATGACGCGGGCGCCCGTCTCGTGCAGCGCCACCAGCGCATCGCCCAGCAGCGTGTATGCCGCGCCGGACGGGGTGGCGGAATCGAAGACGTCTCCCGCGACGACGACCACGTCGACCGCATTGTCGCGAACCTGCGCGGTGAGCGCCTCGAGCACCTCGGCGAGAGCGTCCATGGTCGAATTGCCATGGAACGTCCGGCCGATGTGCCAGTCCGAGGTGTGCAGGATCCGCATACTCACACGGTACGAACCCCCTCCGACATTCCGTCCGAGGCGTGCCGTGCGCGGCCCGCACCCGGCGCGGAGGAGGGAGCGGAAGGTCCCCTGACCCACCCTCGCCACGACGATCGGCACGCGGTGATGCGAGATGCGTTGTGCACCTTCACCTGTGCGGAGTGCAGGGCTGCGCGATGCGAGATCAGGGCTGCCCTCCGCCCGACAGGTGCCGGCTTGCCCCGCCGGCTGAGGGTTGTGCCCGCTTCGTCGTGACTACCGACTCCCGCTCTCCTCCTCGAGATCGTTCGACCAGTTCGCCTGCTGGATCCTGTTGTCGAGCTCACGCAACTCCTGCGCGACGGCGTCGGCGCGCGAGCGCAGCTGTGAGACGGGGAGTGCGGAGACCTGACGCAGCTCCGAACGCATCTGGCGGAGGAACTGGTCGTTGGCCCCCGAAGCGGCGGCTGCCGCATCCGTCAGCACGGAGTGCCGAAGACGGAGCACGTCGCGGGAGGCCAGCGCGTCGGTCATGGTGCCGTCCGCACCCAGATGCAGTCGCGCGTTGGTGGCGTTGATGCGGCGGATGAGGTCGCGCAGTTGCGTCAACGCCGCGTCGACCTCGACGATCAGGGCGGCGGCATCCTCCGCCGGTTCCTCGCCCTCCTGGTAGCGGGCGTTCGCGACGATGCGCGCCCGCAGCTGCTCGATCCGGCGCTGCAGGTCGGCGCGTGCGGTGAGGGCCTCGGCGAGTTTCATGACGTCATCCTCGCAGGGGCGCGGCGTAACAGTTCGTCATACGGTCGGAGAGTCAGCGAGTACGCAGCAGGCCGGCGCGCTCCGGGTGGGCGGCGAACCAGTCGGCCACGTACCAGCACACGGCATCGACCTTGCGATCGCCGCGCTCCTCGATGTCGGCCACCGCACCCTCGACGACCTTCCCCGCATAGCCGTTCCCGCGGAAAGTCGGGATCGTGAAGGCTCGGGTGAGGGCGATCGTGTGGCCGTCGTCACGGTAGTCGAGCACGCTCACGAGCTTGCCGTCACGCATGAGCGTGTAACGCGAGGCGTCCTTCTCGTCGGTCAGGATGAAGCCGCCGACGGTGTGCGAGATCGTCATTGCAACCACGTTACGCCCGTCAGGGACGCCCGGGCGTTTTGACATGAGACGTCACGATCGGACATAATCCCCCCATGACTACCAACGCAAGCCCCTCGTCCGCCCAGGAGGCGAACAGGACTGCCGGGATGATGATGCCCGGTCGCGTTGGCATGTGTTGCCGAATGTGTCGCTGAACGAACAGCCACCCCGCCTGACCTGAACCCCTCGCCATCTGCGAGGTCAGTGTCACCGAGCATCCACCCTTTGCTCGATTCCCGGCTCCGCCGGTCATTCATGCAACGCATCAGAGCCCCTTTCGGTCCGGGCTCACGTCCTGAGGACTTCATCATCATGTCGAACACCGCACTTCTCGAGCGTCCCGCCACCACCGCCGCCGTCCGCACGCAGCCCGAGACCGCCGCGCCGCTCTCTCCTGCCGGAGCCGACCTCCCCGCCGTGCGCTCACCCCGTGGCTTCGCCCTCTACGTGGGCCTGGACGAGATCAAGGCCGCAGAGGCCGGAGTCAGCCTCCCCCTGCTCGTCGATGCCCTGCGTCGCACGCTCGCCGAGCTCGCGCCGGGAGCCGAGACCCACGCCACTGTCGCCCTCGCGCCCCACGGTTCGGGAGGGCGCGACCTCGACGTCGTGCGCCTCGCACTGCAGGAGCCGGGCGCGATCGCCCGCACCAAGGCCGCCGCCGAGGAGGAGACCACCGACGAGGAGAGCGGCGTCACGGTCGACATCTCCCGCAAGCGTGTGCTGATCGACGGCGAGTCCGCAGCCTTCACTTACAAGGAGTTCGAGCTGCTGCAGTACCTGGTGCTGCGCGAGGGACGCACGATCGAGCGCAGCGAACTGGTGTCAGCGCTCTGGCAGGCACAGGACGACGAGACGCCGGGCGAGCGCACGATCGACGTGCACGTGCGCCGCCTCCGGGCGAAGCTGGGTCGCTACGAGGACATCGTGCGCACCGTGCGCGGAATCGGCTACCGCTTCGATCGGCACGCCGACGTCGTGATCCGCTACGGTCACGGCACGCCCTCGCCCGACCGGTTCTGAGCACCCAGGACTCCGGTGTCAGGACCGGAGCGTAGGGTGGGCGCATGACTCTGACGGCCGACCCCGCTGAGGCAGGAGCCGCTCGCTCGGAGGCCCCTCGAGAGACGGTCTACCGACCGCCGCACGAGCTCGATCTGCGCAGCACCGTGGGTATGCTCCGACGCGGTGGCAACGACCCGACGATGGTCATCGACGGGCCGGTCATCTGGCGGGCGATGCGCACGCCGCTCGGACCGGCCACCCTGGCGCTGCGAATGATCGGCGGCGAGGTGCGCGCGACGGCGTGGGGCCCCGGATCGGGTTCGGCCCTCGAGCTCGTCCCCGCCCTGTGCGGGGCGCACGACGACGCCGGGGACTTCGATCCGTCGCATCACCCCCTCATCGCCGATTCCGCGCGGCGGCATCCGGGACTGCGCCTGACCCGCACCGACGAGGTGTTCGACGCGCTCGCGTGCGCGATCATCGAGCAGAAGGTGACCGGCATGCAGGCCTTCGGCGCGTGGCGCTGGCTGGTCAGCCGCTTCGGAACGCGCGCGCCGGGACCGACGCCGCGCCCGATGTTCACCGCGCCAGCACCTGAGCAGTGGCACCGGATCCCTTCCTGGGCCTGGCACAGAGCCGGAGTCGAGCCACCGCAGTCTCGCACCATCGTGCGTGCGGCTGAACGCGGAGACCGCATCGCCCGCGCCGTACGCACGGCCTCCACAGGGGCTGATCGCGATCGGGTGCTCACGAGCCTTCCCGGCGTGGGGGTGTGGACATCGGCGGAGACCCGCATCCGCTCGCTCGGCGACCCCGACGCGGTGAGCGTCGGTGACTACCACCTCGCCCACCAGGTCGGCTACGCCCTGACCGGCACTCGCACCGATGACGACGGGATGATCGAACTCCTCTCCCCCTGGTCCGGGCAGCGGCAACGCGTCGTGCGCCTCATCCACGCCAGCGGTGTGCAGGAACCGCGACGGGGTCCTCGCCTCGCACCGGAGGACCATCGCCGCCGCTGACACCGGCACCTATGCTGGTGCCATGTCCCGTTCCATGCTGCGCATCCTCGTCACCGTCGGCCTTCTGATCGTCGGCGTCGTGATCGGGCTGATCTTCCAGAACGTCTGGCTCGGTGTGCTGCTCGCCGCGATCGTGTGGCTGGGCTGGTTCCTCGGGTACGAATCGCGGCGCGGCAACAACGCCGGCGTCAACGACGAGGACCACGGCATCGAGCTCTGACCTCGATCCCCTCGCCCGTGGGAACGCGGCACAGCTCAGTAGCGGCACAGTTCAGTAGTAGACGGCGAGCGGCCCTGACGGACCGTCGACAACGCGCACGGGAGTGTCGAAGACCCGTGTGAGGACGTCGTCCGTCATGATCGCGGCCGGCGCCCCGAACTCCACGACGGCTCCATCCTTCATGGCGCAGATGTGGTCGGCGTAGTGGCTCGCGAAGTTGATGTCGTGCAGCACGATGACGATCGTGCGTCCGAGCTCCTCCGACGCGCGTCGCAGGTGCTTCATCATCTGCACCGCATGCCGCATGTCGAGGTTGTTGAGCGGCTCGTCCAGCAGCACGAACTCGGTGTCCTGCGCGAGGACCATCGCGACGTAGGCGCGCTGGCGCTGCCCACCGGAGAGCTCGTCGAGATACCTGCCCTCCAGCGCGCCGAGGTCGAGGAAGTCGATGGCTCGACTGATGATCTCCTCATCCGCGCGGTTCAGCCGACCCTTCGAATGCGGGAAGCGCCCGAAGCCGACCAGTTGACGCACGGTGAGGCGCGTGACGAAGTGGTTCTCCTGGCGCAGGATCGACACGACCTTCGCCAGGTCCTTCGACTTCGTGGAGGCCACATCGAGTCCGGCGATCTCGATGGCTCCGGCGTCCATCCCGCTGAGACGCCCGATCATCGTGAGCAGAGTCGACTTGCCTGCACCGTTCGGACCGATGAGAGCGGTGATGCCGCCGGCGGGGATCTCGAGGTCGACGGGGCCGATCGCGACCTCGCTGCTGTAGTCCCGGCGGACGCCGTCGAGTGCGATCACAGCCTGCCCTTTCTGAGGATGACGATGAGGAACACGATGCCGCCCACGAGCTCGATCAGGATCGACACCATGCCCTGCGCGTAGAAGATGTTCTTCATCACGAAATACGCCCCGGCCAGGATGGTGAAGGCCGTGAGCACGGCGACCGGGAAGATCAGCCGGTGATCATGGGTATCGGCGAACTGGTACGCGAGCGTCGCGACCAGGAAGCCGAGGAAGGTCATCGGCCCCACCAACGCGGTCGAGGTCGCCATGAGCACGGCGACGAGGAACAGCACGATGAACAGCTCGCGCCGATGATCGACGCCGAGTGAGCGCGCGGCATCCGGACCGAGTGCCATCAGGTTGAGCCGGCGCGAGCGCAGCCACAGCAGCCCCGAGGCCGCGACCACCAGCGGGATCGCCAGCGGCAGGTACGAGGGATCGGCGTTGGACACGTTGCCGAACAGACGCGCGGCGAGCACGTCGAACTCGCTGGGGGTGAGCAGACGCTGCATGAAGGTGGCGATCGCGCCGAGACCGCCTCCGATCACGATGCCGACGAGGAGCATGATCTGCAGGTTGCCGTAACGACCCGAGAGCAGCCAGCCGTAGAGCGCCACCGCGAGGCCGACCATGATCGCCACCTGGATCGCGAACTGCCCCACGCCCTGGATGGCAACGATGCCCGCCACGCCGAACAGATACACGGTCGAGGTCTGCACCACCCGGTACAGCGACTCGAAGCCCATGATCGACGGCGTGATGATGCGGTTGTTCGTCACGGTCTGGAAGCTCACCGTGGCGACGGCCTGAGCGACGGCGACGAGCGCCATCACGGTCACGTCTGTCGCCCGGTGCTGAGCGATGCGCCAGAAGCCCGCGGAGCCGACGGGCATGGGATTCGCCCACGCGAGCAGACCGAAACCGGAACCTGCGGCGAGGACGATGAGGATGCCGAGCACGAGGAAGTACCGACGCCGCGCCTGCGGGGTCGTGAAGGAGCCCGCCGAACGGAGCCCTCCGGCAGTCGCCGCGTCGCTCATCGCGGCGCGCATCACGCCGCTAGCCACGTCGACGCTGCCTGAGCAGGAGGAGCACGAAGACCACGGCGCCGACGACCCCGAGGATCAGCGAGACCGGGACCTCGAAGGGCATGATGATCGTGCGCCCGATGATGTCGCAGACCGTGACGATCCCGATCCCCAGCAGACACACCCAGGGCAGGTTGCTGCGCAGATCGTCGCCGCGCACCATCGAGACGATGTTCGGCACGATCAATCCGAGGAAGGGGAGATTCCCCACGACGACGGTGACCACGCCGGTGGTGACCGCGATCAGGACGGTGCCGAGCAGGATGATCCGGTTGTAGTTCACCCCGACGTTGGTCGCGATCTCTTCGCCGAGTCCGGCGATGGTGAGTCGATCGGCGACGATGAAGACGATCACGCCGATGATGGCCACGATCCAGAGCATCTCGTACTGGCCGCGCATCACCGAGGTGAAGCTGCCGGCGAACCAGACGCCGATGATCTGCAGCGAGTTCGTGGCCAGAGCGAGGTAGGTCGAGAGAGCACCCACCACGGCACCGAGCATGATGCCGACGATCGGGACGATCAGGGATGATCTGAGCGCCACCCGCCGCAGGAACGCGAAGAACACCATGGTGCCCACGAAGGCTGCCAGTACCGCACCGGCCATCCGCAGCGGGAGGGACGGCTGCGGCACGAGGATCATGACGGCGAGGAGGCCGAGCCCTGCCCACTCCGTGGTACCCGTCGTGGTCGGCTCGACGAAGCGGTTCTGGGTGAGCAGCTGCATCACCAGTCCCGCCATGGCCATCGAGGCGCCGGCCAGGACGAGGGCGACCGTGCGCGGGATACGTGTGATCTGGAACATCTGCGCGCCGTCGTCCGCGCCGGCGATGTCGTACACACCCGTGAAGAGCGAGATCACGAGCAGGGCGGCGACGACGAGCACGCCGATGAGCAGCTTCACGTCGAAGAGCCGCCCGGCGTTGCGGGGCGGCGAAGCGATGTCTGTGGAGACCATGGTGGTGCGGCGGCGGCATCCGGATCACCCGGATGCCGCCGCGTCAGCTCAGTTCTTCGCGCTCTTCTCGAGGGCGTCGGCGAGGTCGTTCAAGAACGTGGTGTATGTCTGGATGCCCTCGTTCAGGTAGGTGTCTGTCGGCATGTAGACGAGCTGCTTCTCCTTCACGGCGGTGACCGAAGCGAGGGCTTCGGAGCTCTCGAGGATCTCGGCCGCCTGCACGTAGTCGGGGGTCTCAGCGGCGAACACCGCATCGCGGTCGAGCACGAGGATCCAGTCCGGGTTCGAGGAGGCGATGGCTTCGACGGAGATCTCGTCGCCCTGGTGGTCGTCACTCGCATCGTCCACCTCGAGAGCGGGCGTGAGTCCGAGGATGTCGTAGATCGGTCCCAGCGATCGGCCGACGGTCGGCGCGAGGTAGCCGATCTGGCCTCCCGACGTGTTGACGGCCATCACGGTGTCGGCGTCGTCGTATGCGGCCTTCGCGCGCTCGACGGCGGCATCGAAGTCGTCCACGAGCTTCTTCGCCTCGTCCTGCTTGCCGAAGATCTCGCCGAGCACCGTGACCTGGCGCTTGAGCTCCTCGTCGAAGGGCTCGCCGTCACGCGGCTCGAGGTCGACGATGGTGGCGTCGGGGACGAGGTCCGCGATCGCCGCGTTGTGCTGCGTGAAACGCTGGCCGCTGATGATCAGGTCGGGCTCGACGGCGACGACGGCTTCGAGGTTCGGCTCGCTGTGCAGGCCGATGTCGACGATCCCGTCGTCCTTCACATACGACACGGTCTCCGGCATGAGTGCCACGGCCCCGGCGGAGAGCTCGACGCCCCAGTCGGAGAGCGTCTGGAAGGTGCGGTTGTCGAGGGCGACCACCGATGCGGGTGGGGTGGCGATCTCCTTCGTGCCCGTGTTGTCCTCGATCGTGACGGTGGCTGCTGCCGGTTCGGTCTTCTCCGTTTCCTCCGAGCCTCCGGAGGTGCACCCGGCGAGGGCGAGGAGGCCGACGAGAGCGGCACTCGTAGCGGTGAGGGTTCTGGGCACGGACATGGAGAGACTCCTGTTCTGCGGGATCGGCGCGCACACGATGGGCGCCGGGGCGACGCACGGGGATCACCCGCGTCGTCTCATTTAGGTTAGCCTTACTTTATGAGCGATACGAAATCCGGTTTCTCGATCGAGCGTCGCGGCCTCGAGCTGCGCTTCCGCAACGTCACACTGAGCGCGCGTGAATGGCTGGCGCCGGACTTCGTGCGGGTGCGACTGACCGGCTCGGATCTCGCCGGCTTCGATTCGCCCGGTTCCGACGACCACATGCGCCTGTTCTTCCCCGCGGGCCCGACGGATTCCGTCGAGGAGCTGCGCGCCTCCCCCAGCCGCGAGTACACGCCGCTCGCCTGGGGCGACGACTGGCTCGACGTCGAGTTCGCGGTGCACGGCGACCAGGGAGTCGCCGCCCCCTGGGCGGCGAACGCGCCCCTCGGATCCACGATCGGCGTCG
>NZ_QOAY01000255.1:0-20575 GCF_003314775.1 Microbacterium sp. H6
AGCCGGCAGCGGAGTCCGCTGCCGAATCGGCACCCGCTGAGGCTCCGCAGAACGCCGACTCCGACTCCGGGGACAGCGGCGAGGAGCAGGGCGGTCGCGGACGCAACCGCAGCCGCAGCCGCAACCGCGGACGCGGTCAGAACGGCGCGGCCCAGGAGCAGCAGCAGACGCAGCCCGCCGCCGACGACGAGCAGTCCGGTGGCAACAACCGCAACCGTCAGCGCAACAAGCGCCGCAACGGTGCACCGGCCGACGAGTTCGAGACCGAGATCACCGAGGACGACGTCCTGATCCCGATCGCCGGCATCCTCGACGTGCTCGACAACTACGCTTTCGTGCGCACCACCGGCTACCTCGCCGGTCCCAGCGATGTCTACGTCTCGCTCGGCCAGGTGAAGAAGTACAACCTCCGCAAGGGCGACGCGGTCGTCGGCTCCATCAAGCAGCCGCGCGAGGGCGAGCAGCAGGGGCGCCAGAAGTACAACGCCCTGGTCAAGGTCGATTCGATCAACGGCCTGTCGGTCGACGACGCGGCCACCCGCGTGGAGTTCGGCAAGCTCACCCCGCTCTACCCGCAGGAGCGTCTGCGTCTGGAGACGGCTCCGGAGAAGCTGACGCAGCGCATCATCGACCTCGTGGCGCCGATCGGCAAGGGTCAGCGTGGCCTCATCGTCGCGCCGCCGAAGGCCGGCAAGACGATCGTCCTCCAGCAGATCGCCAACGCGATCGCGCAGAACAATCCCGAGGTCCACCTCATGGTCGTGCTCGTCGACGAGCGCCCCGAAGAGGTCACCGACATGGAGCGCACCGTGAAGGGCGAGGTCATCGCCTCGACCTTCGACCGCCCCGCCGAAGACCACACCACCGTCGCCGAGCTCGCGATCGAGCGGGCCAAGCGTCTCGTCGAGCTGGGCCGCGACGTGGTCGTGCTCCTCGACTCGATCACCCGCCTCGGACGCGCGTACAACCTGGCCGCCCCGGCGTCCGGCCGCGTCCTCACCGGCGGCGTCGACGCGTCCGCGCTCTACCCGCCGAAGCGCTTCTTCGGTGCAGCCCGCAACATCGAGAACGGCGGATCCCTGACGATCCTCGCCACCGCGCTCGTCGAGACCGGCTCCAAGATGGACGAGGTCATCTTCGAGGAGTTCAAGGGCACCGGCAACAGCGAACTGCGTCTGTCGCGTCAGCTCGCCGACAAGCGGATCTTCCCGGCCGTGGACGTGAACGCGTCCAGCACCCGCCGCGAGGAGATGCTGCTCTCGGCCGACGAGGTCAAGATCACGTGGAAGCTCCGTCGCGCCCTCGCCGGACTCGACCCGCAGCAGGCGCTCGAGGTCGTGCTCGGCAAGCTCAAGGAGACCAACTCGAACGTCGAGTTCCTCGTGCAGATGCAGAAGTCGATCCCGACGCTGCCCTCGGGCGCTCACGGACACGACAACAACATCCGCTGAGCGGCCGACCCGTGTTCGAGTCCGTCCAGACTCTGATCGACGAGCATCGCCGGGTGCAGGAGGAGCTCTCCGACCCGGCGGTGCACGCCGACGCGGCACGCGCGAAGCGCGTCAACCGTCGATACGCGGAACTCTCGCGCATCGTCTCCGCCTACGAGGCCTGGGTCGCGGCGACCGACGACCTGGCGACGGCGCGGGAGTTCGCCAGGGAGGACGAGTCCATCGCGGCGGAGATCCCTGCGATGGAAGAAGAGCTGCAGGGCGCTCAGGAGCGTCTGCGGCGTCTGCTGATCCCGCGTGACCCCGACGATGCCCGCGACGTGATCATGGAGATCAAGGCAGGGGAGGGCGGCGCGGAGTCCGCGCTGTTCGCCGCCGACCTCCTGCGCATGTACATCCAGTACGCCGCATCCAAGGGCTGGAAGATCGAGCTGCTCGAGCGCAACGAGTCAGACCTCGGTGGGTACAAGGACGTGCAGGTCGCGATCAAGGGTTCCTCCTCCGATCCGGCGCAGGGCGTCTGGGCGCACCTGAAGTACGAGGGAGGGGTGCACCGTGTGCAGCGGGTGCCGGCGACGGAGTCGCAGGGCCGCATCCACACCTCGACGACCGGTGTGCTGGTCTTCCCCGAGGTCGATGAGCCGGAGGAGATCCACATCGACCAGAACGACCTCAAGATCGATGTGTTCCGCTCCTCGGGGCCCGGCGGTCAGTCCGTCAACACCACGGACTCCGCGGTGCGGATCACACACGTGCCCACCGGCATCGTCGTGTCGATGCAGAACGAGAAGTCGCAGCTGCAGAACCGCGAGGCCGCGATGCGCGTGCTGCGCGCCCGAATGCTGGCCAAGCAGCAGGAGGAGCTCGACGCAGCCGCCTCCGACGCGCGCAAGTCGCAGATCCGGGGCATGGACCGTTCGGAGCGCATCCGCACCTACAACTTCCCGGAGAACCGGATCGCGGATCACCGGACCGGATTCAAGGCGTACAACCTCGATCAGGTCATGGACGGCGCGCTCGACCCGATCATCGAGAGCGCGATCGCCGCCGACGAGGAAGCACGCCTCGCAGCCGTCGGCTCCGATTCCTGAGCCGTCCATCCGCTGACGTCAGACGCGTGCGGCGTAGCGGTGTTCGGGGCGGCCCGTCGATCCGTAGTTGAGGCGCACGTCGACGACGGCTCTCGCCGCGAGAGCTGCGAGATGCCGTTGCGCGGTCGCGCGCGAGATTCCGACGCGTTCCCCGATCTCCGCTGCCGAACGCTCTCCGTCGCCGAGTGCGGCGAGCACGAGCTGCTCCGTCGCCGACCGCGAGACGGACACCGGTTCGCCCGCACCGTGCAGGATGGCGAGGGCGCGGTCGACGTCTTCCTGGCGGAGGGTGCGATCACCGTCGAGGAGGTTGCGGTATCGCACGTAGCGATCCAGGAGTCCTGACAGAGCCCGTCGCTCGAAGGGCTTCACGAGATAGCCGACAGCTCCCGACCGCAGTGCTCTGCGTACCGTCGGAGCGTCGTCGGCGGCGGAGATCAGGATCGCGTCGATGCCGGACTCGCGGACGAGCGCGATGCCGTCCCCGTCGGGAAGGAACACGTCGGCGATGAGCAGGTCCGGTCGGGAAGCACGCATGCTGTCGCGGGCTTCGGCGAGCGATCGCACGGTCTCGGCGACGCCGACTCCTGCGTGCTCCTCGACGATGCCCTGATGAAGCTGGGCGACGCGGAAGTCGTCGTCCAGGATGAGTACGCGCAGGGGGACGGTCATGTGTTCTCCTCAGGATCGGGGGAGCTGCGGTCGACTGCTCCGTTGATGCGCGCGGCGAAGACAGCGCCGCCTTCGACACCGCGGCTGTCGATACCGCGGCTGTCGACACCGCCGGGGTCGATGACCCAGAGGTCGCCCCCGTTCCGACGGGCGATCTCCGTCGACAGCGGAAGTCCGATCCCATGCCCGTGCACGGTGTCGGTGGTCTTCTGGTCCCGCGTCCGCGGGGCGAAAGGATCGACGTCTCCGAGTCCGGGGCCGGAGTCGGAGACGGTGAACACCAGTGCATCGTCGTCGTCCAGGACCGCCACCTCGACCCAGCGCGGAGTCCGCTCTCCCGAGACCGCGGCGGTCACGGCGTTGTCCACGAGGTTGCCGAGGACTGCGGCGACGTCTTCGGGAGCGATCACCGTGCCGATCAGGTGGGTGTCGTCCGCGATGCGCAGGGCGACGCCGCGTTCTCCGGCTTCGACGGCTTTGGCGCCCAGGAACGAGTGCAGAAAGGGGTCCCGCAGGAGGTCCAGCCCCACGACCGGGAACGCCACAGGACCCCGCTCCACGAGCTCGCCGAGGAACGCCCTGGCATCTGTGACCCGGCCGGCATCGATGAGTCCGGCGGCCACGTGCATGCGGTTGGCGAACTCGTGTCTCTGCACGCGCAACGCGGCGGTCATCGTCCTGACCGTCTCCAGGCGCTCGGCCAAGGCGACCAGGTCCGTGCGGTCGCGCACGATGAGCACGGTGCCGAGTTGCTGCCCCTCGCGCACCACGCTCCGCGAGTCGAGATACAGCATCCGGTCTCCGACGAGGGCGCTCGTGCGGGCGCCGGTACTCGTGAGGGTGTCCAGGATGGCCGGGAGGAGACCGAGGTCGTCGACGGGACGTCCGACCGGGTCGTCGAGGTCGAGCAGCCGATCGGCGGCGGCGTTGCTGACCCGGACGATGCCGCGTGTGTCTATGGCGATGACGCCGTCGTCGACCCCGTCCAGCACGGCCGTCTGGTTCTGCACGAGCGCGACCAGCTCTTCCGGCTGCACGCCGAGGGTGAGACGCTCCCATCGTCTGCGGAGCAGGAGGGATGCGAGCACAGCCAGAGCGAGGGCGCCCGCAGCCGTACCCCCGATCACGGCGAGCAGGGGCGGCAGGTCGTCGAAGACACCCGCACGCTCGAACCCCACACTGACCTCGCCCACCGGGGTGCCGGTCTCGTCCCGGACGGGAACCTTCGCGCGTGCGGACTCGCCGAGTGTCCCGGTCTGCCAGTCGACGATCTCGGCGCCCGCGAGCACCTCTTCGTATGGCGTGCTGACCTCTTCGCCGATCCGTGCGGGGGTGGGATGCGCGAGACGGATGCCGTTGTCATCGGTGAGCACCACGAACAGTGCGCCAGTGCGCGCGGTGACATCGGATGCGATGCGCTGCAGGTCGCCTTCGCGCAATTCTGCCGCGTCGGGTGTGCCCTCCTGGAGGGAGATGCGAGCGACCTCTGCGCGCACCTGCGGATCCTCTGCGAGGGTGCGGGCGATTCCCAGCGCCGTCGACTCCGCCTCGGCACGCAGCTGCTGCACGGCGAGGAGGAGATACACCCCGGTGCACAGGGCGACGACGAGGGTCACCGTCGCAAGCTGCAGGAGCAGGGCGCGCGTGGCGAACCGCGGTCTGGTCGACGTCATCCTCGGCACCGTGATTCTCTCCATGCTGCGCTCGCGCAATATGCGCAGAACCCACGCTACGCGCACAACGACAGGGAATGCGACATACCGCTCCCTCGGCGCGCGGATTGCCTATTCTCGTCGGGATCCGTCGACGCAGACGGAGACACGACGAAGGAGTCAACGCATGCCAGACGCACTCACCGGTCTGTTCGCGGCCGCCGAAGAGGCGCCGACCTACGATGTGGCGTTCGTGCCGCCGGAGTGGGTGCTCGTGCTGCTGGGGTTCACGATGGTCCTCGCGTTCATGACGCTCATCATGACCAAGCGTCTCACTCCCATGGTGGCGCTGATCCTGGTTCCGACCGCGTTCGGGCTCTTCGCCGGCGCAGGTCTCGGCCTCGGCGACATGATCCTCGATTCGATCGGCAAGATGGCGCCGACCGCGGCGCTGCTGATGTTCGCGATCATGTTCTTCGGCATCATGATCGACGTGGGGCTGTTCGATCCACTCATCCGCCTCATCACGCGGCTGCTCGGAGACGACCCGGCGAAGGTGGTGCTCGGAACCGCGATCCTCGCCGGCGCGGTCTCCCTGGACGGCGACGGTTCAACGACCTTCATCATCACGACGTCGGCGATGCTCCCCATCTACCTCCGGCTCGGGATGAGCCCCGTGGTGCTGACGTGCGTCGCCGGCCTCATGAACGGCACGCTGAACATCGTTCCCTGGGGCGGGCCGACCGTGCGCGCCGCGACAGCGCTCGGAGTGCAGCCGACAGACATCTTCGTGCCGATGCTGCCCGCGCTCGGCGCCGGTATCGTCGTGACTCTCGGGTTCGCGTGGATCCTCGGACTGCAGGAGCGTCGCCGCCTCGGGCGCCTGGACTCGGAGGGCCTGCTCGTCGGCGCCGACGGCGGATCGCTGTCGACCGTGCCGAAGATCTTCCGCGGTGCGGAGCCGAAGCCCGGAGCGCGCGCGTCGCTGCGTACCGGCAACCTCGTGGTCGTCGCCGGCGGCCATGCTCCGGTCTCCGCTGCGAGCGTCGACCCCGCGGACACGGCCATGGCGGACACGATGCTGGACCCCGCCCGCCCCACGCTCCGACCGAAGCTCATCTGGTTCAACCTCGCCCTCACACTCGCGGTGATGGTGCTGCTGGTGCTCGACATCCTGCCGCTGCCGTACGTGTTCATGGTGGGGGCCGGGCTCGCCCTCGTCATCAACTTCCGGGGCATCAAGGAGCAGGCCTCCGAGATCGTCGCGCACGCACCGAGCATCGTGGGCGTCGTCTCAATGGTGATCGCGGCCGGTGTCCTGGTGGGCGTGCTCACCGGCACCGGAATGGTCGACGCGATGGCCGCGTGGATCACGAACGTGCTTCCTCCTGCTCTCGGCCCGTTCCTCGCACCGATCACCGGACTCCTGTCGATCCCGTTCACGTTCTTCATGTCGAACGACGCGTTCTACTTCGGCATCCTCCCGGTGCTCGCCCAGAGCGCTGCCAACTTCGGCATCGATCCCGTGGAGATGGCGAGGGCGTCGATCACCGGTCAGCCCGTGCACCTGCAGAGTCCGCTCGTGCCTGCGATCCTGCTGCTCGTGTCCCTCGCGAGCGTGAACCTGGGCGATCACCACCGCAAGGTCCTGTGGCGCGCGACCATCGTCTCGCTCGTGATGCTCGGCGTCGGCATCCTGAGCGGAGCGGTCCCGTTCTTCGTGGCCCAGTGACCGGACGGCGGGGAGTGCGGACAGCGCACTCCCCGCTCTCCTGGAGCCGGGGCGCTATGCTCAGCCCGTGATCACATTCCTCTTCCGCGGCCTGCTCTACCTGGTGTCCGCCGGCCTCGGCCTGATCGCCGCCGACCTGCTGCTCGACGGCTTCGAGATCGAGTGGGACAAGTGGTGGGGATTCGTCATCTGCATCCTGATCTTCGCGATCCTGCAGAGCGTGCTCTCGCCGTGGGTCATGAAGATCGCCAATCGCTACGCACCCGTGCTCATGGGCGGCATCGGCATCGTGTCGACGCTGATCTCGCTGATCATCGTCGTGCTGCTCCCGATCGGTGGTCTGCGCATCACCGACCTCACCGGATGGCTGCTGGGTTCGGTCATCGTGTGGTTGATCACGGCCCTCGGAAGTGTGCTGCTCCCGCTGATCTTCCTCCGCAAGAAGGTCGAGTCGGTCAAGGGAGAACGCCGCTAGCGCACGCGAGTCAGATCGCGTAGTGGTCCGGGGCGGTGAGGAGCGCTCTGGTGTCCTCACCGGCCGTGCGGTGACGCGGTTTCGCCGGAATGCCGACGAGGATGCTGTCCGCCGGGGCGTCTCGGGTCACGACCGCGTTCGCGCCGACCACTGACCCCGCGCCGATCGTGACGGGTCCGAGGATCTTGGCCCCCGCTCCGACGGCGACGCCGTTCTCGAGGGTGGGATGCCGCTTGCCCGAGGTGCGTGTGCGTCCTCCGAGCGTGACACCGTGATAGAGCATCACGTCATCGCCCACGACGGCGGTCTCGCCGATCACGACACCCATCCCGTGGTCGATGAAGAACCGGCGACCGATGCGTGCACCGGGATGGATCTCGATCCCGGTGAGCCAGCGTGAGACCTGTGACCCGGCTCGCGCGAGCAGACGCAGCCGGCGCCGCCAGAGCGCGTGGGATACGCGGTGCGCCCAGATCGCGTGCAGCCCGGGGTACAGCAGTGCGACCTCGACGGCGCTGCGCGCGGCCGGGTCCCGGAGGCGAGCTGCGGCGATGTCCTCGCGCATCCGCCCGATCATTCCCATCGACGGCCTCAGTCTTCGCGCAGATCCTCGAACAGTGCGGTGGACAGGTAACGCTCACCGGTGTCCGGGATCACGACCACGATCGTCTTGCCGGCGTTCTCGGGGCGGGCGGCCACCTTCAGCGCGGCGGCGACGGCTGCGCCGGAAGACATGCCGACGAGCAGACCTTCCTTCGCGGCGAGCTCGCGGGCGACGCGGATCGACTCGTCGAACTCCGCGGTGAGGATCTCGTCCAGCACCTCGCGGTCGAGCACGTCCGGGACGAAGTTCGGGCCGATGCCCTGGATCTTGTGCGGCCCGGGGTGTCCCTCGGTCAGCACGGGGGAGTCCTTGGGCTCGACGGCGATCACCTGGACGCCCGGCTTCGCGGCTTTCAGAGCCTGTCCGGTTCCGGTGACGGTCCCTCCGGTGCCGACGCCTGCCACCAGGATGTCGACGGCGCCGTCCGTGTCGCGGAGGATCTCCTGCGCCGTGGTCTCGCGGTGGATCTGCGGGTTGGCGGCGTTCTCGAACTGGCGGATCCAGATCGCGCCAGGGGTCTCCTCGACGATGCGCTTGGTCTCCTCGATCGCGCCGCTCATGCCCTTGGTGGGGTCGGTGAGCACGATCTGTGCCCCGAACGCCTTCAGCAGCACGCGGCGCTCCTTCGACATGGAGGCCGGCATCGTGAGGATGACACGGTACCCGCGCGCCGCGCCGACCATGGCGAGGGCGATACCGGTGTTGCCGCTCGTCGATTCCACGATCGTGCCGCCAGGCTGCAGCTCACCCGACGCCTCGGCGGCATTGATCATGGCGATGCCGATGCGATCCTTCACGCTCGAGGCGGGGTTGTAGTACTCGAGCTTGGCGAGGACGGTCGCACCGAGACCCTCGGTCACCCGGTTCAGCCGGACGAGCGGGGTGTTGCCGAAAGCGGTCGTGATGTCGGAGTGGATGCCGGGCATGGTGAGCCTTCCTGTGCGGGGGTCGCTGCGGGACCAGCCTAGGGGAGGGGGTCTATGGGTGAGGCTTTGTGACGGTCGCCCGCACCCTACGCTGGAAGTCATGTCCGACAACTCTCTTGCTGCGGTCGTCCGCGCGGCGGCCCAGCGTCTGACCGACGTCGGCGTCCCCGATCCTCTGGTCGATGCCGAGCTCCTCGCCGGGCACGTCCTCGGCAGGCGGCGCGGCGAGGTGCAGGCCGCCATCGTCCGCGGCGACCGTGTCGACGATGCCGATGCGGTGGCGCTGGACTCGGTCGTCGCCCGTCGAGCCGCACGCGAGCCCCTCCAGCACATCACCGGGACCGCTCCCTTCCGTCACCTCGAACTCGCCGTCGGCCCCGGCGTCTTCGTGCCGCGTCCGGAGACCGAGACCGTCGCGCAATACGCGATCGACGCGCTGGTGAACTCCGCGGAACCCGCCCCGATCGGCATCGACCTCGGCACCGGAAGCGGGGCCATCGCCCTCGCGATGGCCACGGAGGTCCCGCACGCCCGGATCTTCGCCGCCGAACTGTCCGAAGACGCCCACGCGTGGGCGACTCGCAACGTGGAGGGAGTGGAGAACCTGACGCTGGTCCTCTCCGATCTGCGAGACGCGTTCCCCGAGCTCGACGGCACGGCGTCCGTGGTCATCTCGAACCCGCCGTACGTCCCTGACGCGGCCGTACCTCGCGACCCGGAGGTGCGACTCTTCGACCCGGCCATGGCGCTGTACGGCGGAGAGGACGGTCTCGACATCGTTCGCGTGCTCAGCGGACGCGCGCTCGGTCTGCTGCGCCCCGGCGGGCTTCTCGTCATCGAGCACGGCGAGCTGCAGGGCGAATCGATCAGGGAGATCCTCACCGTCGACGGCTGGCGTGCGGCGGCGACGCATCGCGACCTGACGCTGCGGGATCGCGCCACGACCGCGCTCCGCCCCTGATCAGCAACCTCCGAGCGTGCTCATCGGCCGCGCCGCATAGAATCGAACCGTCATGTCAACCATCTTCGACTGCAGCGACGAGTCGCAGCTTCTCGCCGGCATGCGCAATGCGCGCCAGGCGATCGGCCGAGGCGACCTCATCGTCATCCCCACAGACACGGTGTACGGTGTCGCCGCCGATGCCTTCTCCCCGGCCGCGGTGCAGAGGCTCCTCGACGCGAAGGGGCGCGGCCGCGACCAGCCGCCGCCCGTTCTCATCGGCACCAAGGAGACCCTCGCCGCCCTCGCGGAGTCGGTTCCCGAGCCCGTGGAGCGTCTGGTCGAGGCGTTCTGGCCCGGGGGACTCACGATCGTGCTGCCGGCCCAGCCGTCGCTGGTGTGGGACCTGGGGGAGACCCTCGGCACGGTCGCGGTGCGCATGCCGGAGGGCCGCGTCGCCCTCGAACTGCTCGCGGAGACGGGACCACTGGCGGTCTCCAGCGCGAACCTCACAGGGGAGTCGGCTGCCATCTCCGCGTACGACGCTGAGAAGATGCTCGGCGACAGCGTCGCGGTGTACCTCGCGGACGGACTGAGCAAGGACGGCATCGCGTCCACCATCGTCGATGCGACGTCGCTGGTGCGTCGAGGCGCCGACTCCGACCAGGGCGTGGTGCGGATCCTCCGTGACGGCGCGGTCACGCGCGAGCAGCTGCATGAGGTGCTCGGCGATCTGCTCGAGCCCGAGGACGACGGGCAGGAGCACGCCGAGCACGCGCACACCGGGCACGACCACCCGCGGGAGCAGGACGGGGATTCGTGAAGCAGTATCTCTTCACGATCATCCTCACCGCCCTGATCACGTTCGCGCTGACCTGGGCGGTGTTGAAGGTGAGCCTCCGGTTCAAGCTCTACCCCGCCATCCGCGACCGTGACGTGCACACCACGCCCAAGCCCCGGCTGGGCGGCGTCGCGATCTTCCTCGCCATCGCCGCGGCCTTCGGCTTCTCTGCGATGAACCCCTTCTTCCAGAGCATCTGGATCCCCCCGCAGACGATGTGGTCGATCCTCGGCGCCTCGCTTCTGATCGCGATCATCGGCGTGGTCGACGACCTCTGGGACATCGACTGGATGATCAAGCTGGGCGCGCAGTTCCTCGCCGCCGGCGTCATCACGGTCGGCGGCGGACTGCAGATCCTCTCGCTGCCGTTCGGCGACCTCATCGTCGTGTCCAGCTGGCTGAGCATCACCATCACGATGTTCGCGATCGTCATCGTGATGAACGCGGTGAACTTCATCGACGGCCTCGACGGCCTCGTAGCCGGTGTGTGCCTGATCTCCAACGGCGTCTTCTTCGCCTACTCATACATCTTCACGCGCGACTCCGGGGCCTCCAGCTACTTCAACCTCTCCACGTTCCTTGCGGCGGTCCTCATCGGTGCGTGCCTCGGGTTCCTGCCCTTGAACTGGAGCCCGGCCAAGATCTTCATGGGCGACTCGGGAGCACTGGTGATCGGCCTCCTCATGGCCACGTCCGCGATCGCGATCACCGGCCAGATGGACCCGTCGGCCCTCGACCCCGAGCGTCTCGGCCGGTCGCAGCTGGTCGGTGCGTTCCTGCCGATCCTGCTCCCGTTGCTCGTGGTGCTGCTGCCGCTGCTGGACTTCGGCCTCGCGGTGCTCCGGCGGATGAGCGCGGGACGCTCGCCCTTCTCGCCCGACCGCAAGCACCTGCATCACCGCATGCTCGATCTCGGCCACCGGGACCGCGACGCCGTGCTGATCTTCTACGCCTGGACGGCTGTCGTCTCCCTGGCGGTCCTGATGATGTACGTGGGCGCACGGGAGGACTGGCCAGGCCAGTACCTGCCCGGCGTCGGCTTCGGCGTCCTGGGCATCGCGGCCTGCCTCGTCGTCACCTTGAGCCCCACCCGCCGCAGTGCTGCGGATGCCGAACCCGATCCGACACCCGTGGAGTCCTGATGAGCCCGAGCCCCGTTTCCAGCACCCCGATCCTGCGTCGGACCCTGATCTGGTCGGCGATCGCCACCGTCGTGCTCGCGATCGTCGCAGGCGGCGTCGGTTTCCTCGTCGCCCAGGGCGAGGGTCTCATCAGCGGTCTGCTCGGCGTCGTGCTGGCGGCCGTGTTCCTCGGCATCACCGGCCTCAGCATCCTCATCGCGAATCGCTGGTTCGGAGACCCGCTCTACGTGCAGCTGTTCTTCGCGATCGTGCTCGGCGGCTGGCTGCTCAAGCTGGGCGTCTTCGTCGTGGTGATGATCCTGCTCGCCGGTCAGCCCTGGCTGCAGCCGATGGTGTTCTTCCTCTCGATCGTGGCCGGTGTGCTGATGTCGCTCGTCATCGACGTCGTTGTGCTCACGCAGATGCGTCTGCCGCACGTCAGCGACACCACGCTGCCGACCGAGGTTCCCGAAGATCGCGCCCCCGGCAACGCCAATCACATCGACGGCGGCCCCGTCGAGGGCGGCCAGCGGTCTTAGGGGACCCTCAGATTCTGATAGTGTTGAGACGTGCCCGCCGCTCGCCCGCGAGCGCTTGCGCTGTGAAGCACACCGACCATCGTCGCCCCGGTTCTGACCGGTGCCCCGAAGCTGGAGCCCGCGCTGTTTAATATCGCTGCGACCCTGACCCCCCGACTTGCCACCGACGGCGAGTTCCACGGCCCTTCGATCGATGAATTCTTTCCGGAGATCCTCTTCAACGTAGGCCCCATCCCGGTGAACCGGATCCACCTGATCCAGTTGCTCTCCGTGATTGCCGTGGTCCTCATCCTCTGGCTCGGTACCCGCCGCATGAAGGTCGTCCCCGGCCGGTTCCAGAGCCTGGTGGAGATGGGCATGGGCTTCGTGCGCGGCGGCATCGCCCACGACCTGCTCGGCCGCAAGGACGGCGATCGGTTCCTCCCGATCCTGATGACGATCTTCTTCATGACGCTGTTCATGAACATCACCGGCATCATCCCGTTCCTGAACATGCCGGGAACGGCCATCATCGCGGTGCCGCTCACGCTCGCCGTGGTCAGCTATGTCACGTTCATCTACGCCGGCATCAAGAAGAGCCCGAAGAACTTCTTCAAGAACTCGCTCTTCCCCGCCGGTGTCCCGTGGCCGGTGTACTTCATCGTCACCCCGATCGAGCTCATCTCGACCTTCATCATCCGCCCGGTGACGCTCACCCTGCGACTGCTGATGAACCTCGTGGTCGGCCACATGATCCTGGTCCTCTGCTTCGCAGCGACCCAGTTCTTCTTCTTCACCGCAGGCGGCGGCTGGGCCGCGCTCGGTGTCGGAACCCTCGCCTTCGGCGGCGCCTTCACTCTCTTCGAGATTCTGGTCGCCGTCCTCCAGGCGTACGTCTTCACCGTCCTCACCGCGGTCTACATCCAGCTCGCGGTCGCAGAAGAGCACTAAGCCCACTAGACACTGAGCGGGCAGGCATCAGCCTTCCCACCCAACGAAAGGAAAAACCCCGTGGACGCAACTACGGTTCTCGCTGAAATCAACGGCAACCTCGCGGTGATCGGCTACGGCCTCGCTGCCATCGGCCCGGCCATCGGCGTGGGTATCGTCGTCGGCAAGACCATCGAGGGCGTCGCTCGTCAGCCCGAGCTGGCCGGCCGTCTCCAGGTCCTCATGTGGATCGGTATCGCCTTCACCGAGGCGCTTGCATTCGTCGGCATCGCCGTCGGATTCATCCCCTTCCCGTAATCCGAACCGACTTCTGAAGGAGACAGGATGCTGAACGCTCTTGTCACGAACCTCGCGGCTGAGGGTGAGGCGGCGAACAACCCGCTGATCCCCGCGTGGTACGACATCATCTGGTCGGGTCTGTGGTTCCTCATCATCTTGATCGTCGTGTGGAAGGTCGCCCTTCCCAAGCTGACGAAGATGCTCGATGAGCGGTCCGCCGCGATCGAGGGCAACATCGCCAAGGCCGACGAGGCGCAGAAGCAGGCGGAGGCGGCACTCGAGGAGTACACGCGTCAGCTCGCTGAGGCGCGCACCGAGGCCGGCGAGATCCGCGAGGCCGCCCGTGAGGACGGCAAGAAGATCGTCGCCGAGGCGAAGGACGCCGCGACCACCGAGGCCGCACGCATCACCGCCACCGCGCACACGCAGATCGAGGCGGAGCGTCAGACCGCTCTCGTCTCGCTCCGCAGCGAGGTCGGTTCGCTCGCCCTCGACCTCGCCGGTGGCGTGGTCGGCGAGACGCTCTCCGACGACGCACGCGCGACCGCTGTCGTCGATCGCTTCCTCGCCGAGCTCGAGGCATCCGAGAAGGCGGCTCAGTAATGGGCAGCGCGACCACTCAGGCACTCGCGGCATCCATCAAGACGCTTGCCGCAGCGAAGGACATCACTCTCGACACGGCGCGGGAGCTGTTCGCCGCCGCCCGGGCCGTGAGCGACTCGTCCCAGCTGAGCGGCGCGCTTGCTGATCCTTCCGCTCCCGCCGCGGCACGACAGAATGTCGTCGCCGCGGTGTTCGGCGGGTTCTCCGCAGGCGCCAAGGACGTTCTGTCGACCGTGGTCGCAGAACGCTGGTCCAACGCGGATGAGCTCGTCGACGGTATCGAGGAGCTCGCGATCCGCGCCGCAGCGGTCGCCGAGCCGGACACGGACATCGAGGGCGAGCTCTTCGGGTTCTCCCGGGTGATCGCAGCCAACCCTGAGCTGGAACTCGCTCTGGGAAGCCGCGTCGGGGGAGAAGACGCCAAGAGCACGCTCGTCGAGCGTCTCCTGGCCGAAGGCTCCACCAGCACCGCAGCGACTCTGGTCATCACGTCGCTGGTACGCCAGCCGCGTGAGCGCCGCGTTCGTCGTCTGCTGGACAGGGCGATGAACATCGTCTCGAACCAGCGCGGCCGCGTCGTCGCCACCGTGTACACCGCCACCGCCCTCAGCGATGCGCAGCGTGACCGTCTGAGCGAGTCGCTCTCGCGTCGCTATGACGGTCAGGTATCGCTCAACGTCGTCATCGACCCTGCCGTGGTCGGAGGTCTGCGTGTGCAGATCGCCGATGACGTCATCGACGGCAGCATCTCCGCACGACTCGCCGACCTTCGCCAGAAGCTCGCGGGCTAACACGACTTCGCGCGGGGAACCGCGCACCCAGATACAAAGGGAAGACAATGGCAGAACTATCGATCAGCCCCGACGTCATCCGTGACGCGCTGAAGGACTTCGCCGCCGCATACGAGCCCACCGCGGCCGGTGCGACCGAGGTCGGCACCGTCGTCGACGCTGCGGACGGCATCGCTCACGTCGAGGGACTGCCCGGCGTCATGGCGAACGAGCTCGTCGTCTTCGCCGACGGCACCAAGGGTCTCGCGCAGAGCCTGAACGAGCACGAGATCGGTGTCGTCGTCCTCGGCGAGTTCACCGGCATCGAGGCCGGCCAGGAGGTAACCCGCACGGGTGAGGTCCTCTCGGTCCCCGTCGGTGACGGTTACCTCGGCCGCGTGGTCGACCCGCTCGGCAACCCGATCGACGGACTCGGCGCGATCGAGACCGAGAGCGTCCGCGCTCTCGAGCTCCAGGCGCCCGGCGTCATGCAGCGCAAGTCGGTGCACGAGCCGATGCAGACCGGAATCAAGGCGATCGACGCGATGATCCCGGTCGGCCGTGGTCAGCGTCAGCTGATCATCGGTGACCGCCAGACCGGCAAGACCGCCATCGCGATCGACACGATCATCAACCAGAAGGCCAACTGGGAGTCCGGCGACGTCAACAAGCAGGTCCGTTGCATCTACGTCGCGATCGGCCAGAAGGGCTCGACCATCGCCTCGGTGAAGGGCGCGCTCGAAGAGGCCGGCGCTCTGGAGTACACCACGATCGTGGCCGCTCCCGCGTCCGACCCTGCCGGCTTCAAGTACCTGGCTCCGTACACCGGTTCAGCCATCGGCCAGCACTGGATGTACGGCGGCAAGCACGTCCTCATCATCTTCGACGACCTGTCGAAGCAGGCTGAGGCCTACCGTGCCGTGTCGCTCCTCCTGCGTCGTCCGCCGGGCCGCGAGGCATACCCCGGTGACGTCTTCTACCTGCACTCCCGTCTGCTGGAGCGTTGCGCGAAGCTGTCCGACGAGCTGGGCGCCGGTTCCATGACGGGACTCCCGATCATCGAGACCAAGGCGAACGACGTCTCCGCGTACATCCCGACCAACGTGATCTCGATCACCGACGGCCAGATCTTCCTGCAGTCCGACCTCTTCAACGCCAACCAGCGTCCGGCGGTCGACGTGGGTATCTCGGTGTCGCGAGTCGGTGGCGACGCGCAGGTGAAGTCGATCAAGAAGGTCTCCGGAACGTTGAAGCTGGAGCTCGCGCAGTACCGCTCCCTCGAGGCCTTCGCGATGTTCGCATCCGACCTCGACGCGGCTTCGCGTCGTCAGCTGTCCCGCGGTGCGCGTCTGACCGAGCTGCTCAAGCAGCCGCAGTACTCGCCGTACCCCGTCGAGGAGCAGGTCGTCTCGATCTGGGCCGGAACGAACGGCAAGCTCGACACGGTCGAGGTCGAGGACGTGCTCCGGTTCGAGCGCGAACTGCTCGACTACCTGCGTCGCAACACCAAGGTTCTCGACACGCTGCGTGAGACCAGCGTCCTCGATGACGCCACGGTCGCAGAGCTCGAGAAGCAGACGGACGCCTTCGTCCTGGAGTTCCAGGGTGGCAAGGGCCACGCGATCGGCGCCCCCGGTCACGAGGAGCACGCCGCAGCTGAGGCTGAGGACGTCAACCAGGAGAAGATCGTCAAGGGTCGTCGCGCGTAATCGCGTGAGGTACTGAGATATGGGCGCTCAACTCCGGGTCTACAAGCAGAAGATCTCTTCTGCTCAGACGACCAAGAAGATCACGAAGGCGATGGAACTCATCGCGGCTTCGCGCATCCAGAAGGCGATGGCACGCGTCAAGGCGTCCACCCCCTTCGCGCGAGCCGTGACGAGGGCCGTGTCGGCCGTCGCGACGCACTCGAACGTGGATCACCCGCTGACCCGCGAGTCCGAGAACATCACCCGCTCCGCGGTCGTGATCTTCTCCTCGGACCGCGGTCTCGCCGGAGCCTTCAACTCGCAGATCCTCCGTGAGGGTCTCGAGGTGGCAGAGCTCATGCGCGAGCAGGGCAAGGAGCCGGTGTTCTACCTCATCGGCCGCAAGGCCGTCGGATACTTCCAGTTCCGACGGATCGCTGCGGCCGCGGAGTGGACCGGCGACACGGACACCCCGTCGTTCCACACCGCCGAGGAGATCTCGGCGACACTGCTCGAAGCGTTCTCCCGTGGAGGACAGGACGGCGGCGTCGATGAGATCCACCTCGTGTACAACCGTTTCGTCAGCATGATGACGCAGTCGCCGGAGTCCGTGCGTCTGCTCCCGCTGGAGATCACGGAAGCCGATGAGTCGGAAGCCGGTAACACCGTTTACCCGCTGTACGAGTTCGAGCCGGACGCCGAGACTGTTCTCGACGCGATCCTGCCGGTGTACATCCAGAGCCGCGTCTTCAACGCTCTCCTGCAGTCGTCCGCCGCCAAGCAGGCAGCGACGCAGAAGGCGATGAAGTCGGCCAGCGACAACGCCGACAAGCTCATCACCGACTACACCCGTCTGCGCAACAATGCGCGTCAGGCGGAGATCACGCAGCAGATCGCCGAGATCGTCGGCGGGGCCGACGCTCTCGCGAGCAAATAGACCATCAGGAAAGAGACGAAAATGACCCTCACCGCTCCGGCTGACCAGCCGGCGACCGCGGTCGTCGGGCGCGTCGCACGCGTCAACGGTCCGGTTGTCGACATCGAGTTCCCGCACGACTCGATCCCCGACATCTACAACGCGCTGAAGACCACCATCGCGATGGGCGAAGAGTCCACCGAGATCACTCTCGAGGTCGCTCAGCACCTGGGCGACGACCTCGTCCGCGCCATCGCGCTGAACCCCACCGACGGCATCGTCCGCGGCCAGGAAGTCAGCGACACCGGCGAGGCCATCTCGGTCCCCGTCGGCGACGTCACCAAGGGCAAGGTGTTCAACGTCATCGGCGAGGTGCTGAACCTCGAGCCCGGTGAGACGATCGAGGTCACCGAGCGCTGGCCCATCCACCGCAAGGCGCCGAACTTCGACCAGCTCGAGTCCAAGACTCAGATGTTCGAGACCGGCATCAAGTCGATCGACCTCCTGACCCCGTACGTGCTGGGTGGAAAGATCGGTCTGTTCGGTGGTGCCGGTGTCGGCAAGACCGTCCTGATCCAGGAGATGATCCAGCGCGTCGCGCAGGACCACGGTGGTGTGTCGGTGTTCGCCGGTGTCGGTGAGCGTACCCGTGAGGGCAACGACCTGATCCACGAGATGGAAGAAGCGGGTGTCTTCGACAAGACCGCCCTCGTCTTCGGCCAGATGGACGAGCCGCCGGGGACGCGTCTGCGCGTCGCCCTGTCGGCTCTGACGATGGCGGAGTACTTCCGTGACGTGCAGAAGCAGGACGTGCTGCTCTTCATCGACAACATCTTCCGCTTCACGCAGGCCGGTTCCGAGGTCTCCACGCTGCTGGGCCGCATGCCCTCCGCCGTGGGTTACCAGCCGAACCTCGCCGACGAGATGGGTGTGCTCCAGGAGCGCATCACCTCGACGCGCGGCCACTCGATCACCTCGCTGCAGGCGATCTACGTGCCCGCCGATGACTACACCGACCCGGCTCCGGCGACCACGTTCGCCCACCTCGACGCGACGACCGAGCTCTCTCGTGAGATCGCCTCGAAGGGTCTGTACCCGGCCATCGACCCGCTGACCTCGACGTCGCGCATCATGGACCCCCGCTACTTGGGCGAGGACCACTACCGCGTCGCGACGACCGTCAAGCAGATCCTCCAGAAGAACAAGGAGCTGCAGGAGATCATCGCCATCCTCGGTGTCGACGAGCTCTCCGAGGAAGACAAGATCGTCGTGTCGCGTGCGCGCCGCATCCAGCAGTTCCTCTCGCAGAACACCTACATGGCCAAGAAGTTCACGGGCGTCGAGGGTTCGACCGTCCCGCTGAAGGAGACCATCGAGTCGTTCGACGCGATCACCCGCGGTGACTTCGACCACGTGGCCGAGCAGGCCTTCTTCAACGTCGGTGGCATCTCCGACGTGGAAGAGCAGTGGGCGAAGATCCAGAAGGAGAACGGCTGACCATGGCGCTGCATGTCAGCCTCGTCTCCGCTGATGCGGAGGTCTGGACGGGAGAGGCGAGCCTCGTGGTCGCCAAGACCGTCGAGGGTGAGATCGGCTTCATGTCCGGCCACGAGCCGGTGCTGGCCATCCTCGCCGAGGGCCAGGTTCGCATCACCCAGTCGGATGGCACCAAGGTGCTGGCCAACGCTCAGGACGGGTTCCTCTCCATGGAGGGCGACACCCTGACGATCGTCGCCGGCAACGCGGCTCTCATCGCCTAGCAGCATCTGTTCCACGCGTCCGCCTCGGCACCCTCAAGGGTCCCGAGGCGGACGCGTCTGTATCCACCGAGGTTTCATGAAGATCCTGCTCCCGCCGTCCGAGACCAAGCGTGAGGGTGGCGACGGTTCGCCACTCGATCTCGAGTCGCTCGTGCTGCCGTCTCTGTCGGCGCATCGCACTGCCGTCATCGATGCGCTGATCGAGCTCGCCTCCGATGAGGAGACTGCGCGTCGGGTGCTCAAGTTGAGTGAGCGTCAGAGCGGCGACATCGCGCACAATCGGATGCTGCGCTCAGCGCCCACGATGCCGGCGATCGATCGCTATACGGGGGTGCTGTTCGATGCTCTCGATCCCCGATCCTTGTCATCAGCCTCCCGCAGATGGCTCGGCGAGCATGTCTTGATCCACAGTGCGCCCTTCGGTCCTGTCGGTGCTCTGGATCAGGTGCCCATGTACCGGCTCGCGGCGGGGACGTCGGTTCCCGGGCTTCCTGCCCTTCGACGCCACTGGGCCACCGCGACATCCGCTGCTGTGGCGGAATCCGCACCCACGTTCATCCTCGACCTGCGGAGCGAGGCCTATGCCGCGTTGGGCCCCGTGCCCGATTCGGTCGCTTCTGCGTACGTCCGTGTCGTGACGGAACAGGGGAGAGCCCTCAATCACTTCAACAAGAAGTCCAAGGGCTTGCTCGTGCGTGCGATCGCCGAGGAGCGACCGCGCGTCACGTCCGCTCGGGGCTTCCGTGCGTGGGCGGACAGTCGGGGGCTGGTCTTCCGGGACGGTGAGGGCGACGGTGTCTGGGAGCTGATCGTCGAGGAGTGACCGGCTCACCGTGGGCGATCGCGTTCCGCGGGAGAGATTCCCCCGAACGCGCCCGACGGCGTAAGGGACATGCGCGGAAACCCCGGGAAGCGCTAGTGTGTTCAGCGCATGATGACCCATCATGAACTTCTGGAGGGAACCATGAACGACTACTACGGCTATGACGGCCTGTCAGGCGGCGCGGTCGTCGCGTTGATCCTGGTCTACACGATCCTGCCACTCGCCATCTACGCGCTCTACTCGTGGTTCTACATGAAGATCTTCGAGAAGGCAGGCGTGCAGGGCAAGTGGCGCGCCTGGGTGCCGGTCTACAGCACCATGATCTTCTACAAGCTCGGTGATCTGAGCCCCTGGCTCGTCCTGTACCTCATGGGCGCCGGCATCGTCGGGGCGATCATCCCGTTCCTCGGCTGGTTCCTGATCCTCCCGCTCGTCGGCATCGCCGGTCGCGTCATCGACCTGATCGCCGCATGGCGCGTCGGTCTGAAGTTGCAGAAGGACGCCGTCTGGGTCGTGCTCTACTTCTTCCTGCCGCCGGTGTGGCTCGGTATCAACGCCTTCGACAAGTCGCGGTGGAACCCGGCCATCCAGCCCGCGTCCTGGGCAGCGAATGGCCTGCTCGGAGACCGGACGGTCTGGGACGGCATCCCCGCTCAGGCATCGGCTGCAGCTCCCAACGCTGGTTACGGTTCGCCCCAGGGCTACGCTCAGCCCGGCCCGCAGGGCTACGCCCCGCCGGCGCAGCCCGGTTACGCGCCGCCT
>NZ_QOAY01000186.1:0-2033 GCF_003314775.1 Microbacterium sp. H6
CGTCCTGCCACGCGTGGGGGCTGCCGTGACCGCGACCGCCTCTTCCCCCCGGGCCGCGCTCACCGGGACGCCGTCCGCGCAGACGGGACAGCGCCTGCGCGATGGCTTCGGCGGGATCGTTCGGTTCGGTGGCCATGAGGTGATTTTACATGCGACTTGACATGCATCGGAATCTCATGTCACACTACATGTACATGCACTGTGACATACACATGCACATTGACAACTACGTCACCCCGACAAAAGGACTTCTCATGAACACCTCTGAATCACAGAACATCTCTGAACCACAGAACACCTCCCGCCCCTTCGGTTACTGGCTGAAGGCCGCCGACCGCCTGATGGCGGCCGAGTTCGCCGCCGCTTTCGACGGCGAACACGCGAGTCGTCGCGACTGGCGCATGCTCAACATCGTCGACGGCACCGCCCCGTCCGACCGCCCACTGAACGGCCACAAGCTGCATCGGCTCGTCGAGCGCGGCTGGGTCTCTCCCGAGGGCGACGGCTGGGCGCTCACCGACGACGGTCGCGCCGCGAAGGATCGCCTCGGCGTCATCGTCGACGACATCCGCACCAAGGTGGAGGAAGCCGTCTCCCCTGAGGACATGGCCACCACGCTCGCCTCGCTCGAGAAGATCGCCCGCGCGTTCGGATGGGACGAGGAGACCCTTCTTCCCCGCGGACGCCGTCACGGCTTCGGCGGACCCCGCCACGGTCGCGGATTCGGCCACGGCTTCGGACGACCCTTCGGACGCGGCTTCGGTCGTGGCTTCGGCGCGGGAGTCGAGCGGGGCTTCGAACACGACCGGGAGCACGATTTCGACCGCGAACACGCATGCGAGCACGGGCACGCGCACAGCCGCGAGCACGGTCACGGCGAGCACGGTCACGGACGCGGTCGTGGACACGGTCCGCACCGTGCGGAGCGGATCGCCCAGCACGCCTTCGAGCGCGGTTTCGATGCGGGATTCACCCGCGGGCGCGACGCCTGACCCCCCGCAACACTGCGAGACGCCTCACCCGACACTCGGGTGGGGCGTTTCGCGTTCTCAGCGCCCGAGAGTCAGAGGTCGAGCAGCAGCAGGGCCGACTCGGTCGCCCCGGCGGCACGCAGCCGCGCTCGCATTGCGGCGGCGGCGATCGCGTACGGCCGGGCGTCATCGAGCAGCAGGGAGCGCGAGTTGGCCTCTTCGTTCAGGGCGACGAGCTCGAACGCGAGCACCTCGGGGTCGGCCTCGACCTCTCCGGCATCCACGGCGTGACGCAGCTGGGCCTCCACATAGCCGTACCAGTCGACCAGCGCCGACCGCACCGCATCGCTCACCGGTCCGGACTTCGAGTCGACGTCGGCGGCCGTCGCCGCGAAGAAGCATCCGCCGGTGAACACCCGGTCCCGCGAGTACGACAGCGAGTTGTGCAGCAGCGCGGCGAGACGGTGCAGCCCGCGCGGATGGACTCGCGCCGGCTCGACGATCCGCGCCGTGAAGATCTCGCGGGCGGCGGCGACGGTTGCGAGCTGCAGCCCCTCCTTGCTCTGGAACAGCGTGGCGATGCTGCTCTTGCTCGACCCTGAAGCCTCAGCCAGCCGCCCGATGCTCAGTCCGTCGAGCCCTTCGACCGATGCGAGGTCGGTCGCGCTCTGCAGCACGATGCGGCGCGAGGCATCACCACGGGCCCTCCGCCCGTCCAGAACAGCGCTCTCGGTCACACACCTAGTATACGAACGATCGTTCGCTTACTATACGTATGATCGTTCGTATTGTTCCGGCGAAGGAGCCTCCATGCCGTCCGTGCCCGCGTTGCTCGCCCGCAGCATCCCGCTCGCCGCCGCTGTCTCGCCGACGCTCGCCGGCGACATCGCCTATCGACTGTTCTTCACGACGTCGCCGCGGATGCGGGTGAGTGAAGCGGACGCTCCCACGCACGCCGACGCCCGACGGGGCCGGCTCACGGTACGCGGTCAGGAGGTCGTCACCTACGAATGGGGCACCGGACCTCACACCGCGCTGCTCCTGCACGGCTGGCGAGGGCGA
>NZ_QOAY01000186.1:2057-4146 GCF_003314775.1 Microbacterium sp. H6
CTCGCAATTCGCGCCGCTGGTGCGGGAACTGCGCTCCGAGGGGTTCCGTGTGATCGCGTTCGACGCTCCTGCGCACGGCTCATCGTCCGGGCGGAGCACCGACATCCGCGACTGGATCGACGCGGCCGAGCAGCTGCAGGCCGAGCACGGGCCGTTCGTGGTGATCGTCGGCCACTCGTTCGGGGCGCTGGCGGCACTGACCGCAGCCCGTTCGACCGTTCCGGTTCCGGCCGTCGCCGTGATCGCCGGCGCCGCCGCCCCCGACGCCTTCCTCGCACAGTTCGGCGCAGACCTGCACCTCGACGCCGCGACGAACGCCCGTCTGTCGGAGCGATTCCGCAGGAGGTTGCACATGGATCAGTCCGCCGTCACCGCACGATACGACGCCGTGAAGCGCCCTCTCCCCGCCGACACCGCCCTGCTCGTGGTGCACGACCGCGGCGACCGGAGGATGCCCGACCACGATTCGCTCCGTCTGCACGACGCCCACGGCGCACGGTCGCGTCTGGTGCGCACAGAGGGCCAGGGACACACGAGGGTGCTGTCGGCGGATGCGACGCTCGATGCCGTCATCGCGCTGGCGGCCTCTCCGCACGTGCGGTGACCGGGGTAACCTGACCTCGTGATCACCTGCGTCGTGACGTACACGATCGATCCGGACGAGATCGACGCCTTCGAAGAGTTCGCGCGCGCCTGGATGCGGCTGGTCGATGATCACGGCGGCAGACATCACGGCTACTTCCTTCCCTCCGAGGGAGCGAGCGATCAGGCCCTGGCACTGTTCACCTTCCCGTCGCTCGCTGACTACGAGGTGTACCGGAAGGGCTTCGGGGTCGATCCGCAGTTCATCGAGGCGGACCGTATCCGCGACGAGAGCGGGTGCGTGCTGCGCTACGAACGCACCTTCATGCGACCGCTGCTGCCGACAGGCCTCGATCCAGAGGACTGACGGCGCCCGAACGGCTTGCGCCCGCCGTCAGATGCGGCGCGGTCCTGGACCGTCGGTTGCGAGTGCATCCTCGGGGTTGAGCAGTCGGCACGCCTTGAGGGAGAGGCACCCGCAGCCGATGCACCCCGTGAGCTCGCGGCGCAGATGCTCGAGCTGTGTGCGCCGGAGGTCGAGCTGTGCGCGCCAGAGCTTCGCCACCCGCTGCCAGTCCCGCTGCGATGGCGGCTCGTCCACCGGGAGGCTCTGGAACACCTCGTGCACATCGGTGAGCGGGATGCCCAGCCGCTTGGCGACGACGATCAGAGAGATTCGACGCAGCATGTGGCGCCGGTAGCGGCGCTGGTTGCCCGAGGTCCGTGTCGAGGCGATGAGGCCGAGCTGCTCGTAGAAGTGCAGCGCTGTCGCGGGAACGCCGGAGCGTCGCACGACTTCGCCGATCGCCAGCAGATCGTCGGGCTCCAAAGACATCATCGCCTCCTCTTGACCTCGAGTTTACTCGAGGTATTAGCGTGACGAACGGCCGCCGAGACACGGCGCCGCCGGGCGGCTCTCCCGCCCCATCGACGCCACGAAGGGCACCCCCGATGACCCAGACTCCGCAACGCACCGCCCCCGCCGGCAGCTGGCGCGAACTCCTCGGCCGTCGCTACGCACCGACCGCCGCCGTGCTCGCAGGCGGTGTGCTCCTCGAAGCGAGCAACGTCTACCTCACGACCAGCCTGCTCCCCACGATCGTGGGAGACATCGGCGGGGCGGAGTTCTACGCCTGGACGATGATGACCTTCCTGTTGGCCTCCGTGGTGAGCTCGATGATGGTCAGCCGTGTTCTCACCCAGCAGGGCGCCGTCCGGGCGTACCTGCTCGCCCTCGGCCTGTTCGCTCTCGGGTCGCTGCTCTGCGCCGCGAGTCCGTGGATGTGGGCATTGCTCGCCGGGCGGGCGGTGCAGGGCCTCGGAGGCGGACTTCTCGCCGGACTCGGCTACGCGCTCATCCAGCGCGCACTCCCCGAGCGGCTCTGGGCGCGGGGCGCGGCGCTCGTCTCGGCGATGTGGGGCGTCGGCAACATCGTCGGCCCCGTCGTAGGCGGCATCTTCGCGCAGCTCGATGCCTGGCGGGTGACCTTCGTGGGACTGGCCGTGG
>NZ_QOAY01000132.1:0-1034 GCF_003314775.1 Microbacterium sp. H6
CTGCTCGCGCGCCCCCACCCGGCGCGCCGGACCTGCTCCCGCCCAGGCGGTGAGCGCGACGGCGGCCGCTCCGCCGAGCATCACGAGCGCCGCCACGGGCATCACGACGAACGCGCAGACCACGGCTCCCAGGAACAGGGTGAGCGCGGCTCCGATCTGCGCCACCGTGTGCGCGTAGAAGAACTCCAGCTTCTCGATGTCGGTCATCGCCACGGAGGCCGCGCGGCCCGAATGCTCCCGGCGCCGCCCCGGAACGCTCCGGGAGTAGGCGTCGAAGAGAGCCATCCGCAGCCGCGCCAGCACCCGGTACGCGAGGGCGTGCGACACGTCCATCTCCCGCCAGGTGAGGAAGGTGCGCAGCAGCACGAGGGCACCGAGCGCCACCCACCAGACAGCCGGAGGCCAGGTGCCGTGAACGACGGCGCCGCCGACGCCGAGTGCGGTGAGCACCCCGATGGCGGCGAGGGCGCACAGACTCGTGGTGGCGATCAGGTAGCTGCCGATGATGCGACGCCATTCCGGTCGCAGCGGCGGAAGGAGCCGGGCGAGGATGGCCCATGACGAGGTCACGGAGCCTCCTCCACGAGCACCCCGTCACGGAGCACCCGCACGTCGGCCACGCGGGCGAGCGCCTCGGGGCGGTGGCTGATCATGAGCACGATCCTCTCTTCGGCGACGCGTTCGAGCGTCTCGGCGACGGTCAGGGCGCTGCGGTCGTCGAGGGCGCTGGTCGGCTCGTCGACGAGCAGCACGGGACGACCGGCCAGCAGCGCTCTGGCGAGGGCGAGGCGTTGGCGCTGTCCTCCCGACAGACTCGTCCCGGCCTCCGCCACCATCGCCTCGAAGCCGCCGGGGATGGCCCTGATCTCGTCGAGCACACCCGCCGCGGCACAGGCGCGTTCGACGTCCTCCCGATCCGCACCGAACAGATCGATGTTCTCCCGGATGGTGCCGGCGAAGAGGACGGGCCGCTGCGAGACGACCGCCACATCGCTCGGCTGGAGCGGACGCCCGTCGAGCTCGACCGTTCCCGC
>NZ_QOAY01000132.1:1048-2598 GCF_003314775.1 Microbacterium sp. H6
GCGGGCAGGAATCCGAGGACGAGGTCGAAGAGCGTGGATTTGCCTGCGCCCGAAGGCCCGGCGATCGCGTGGACCTCTCCGCGTTCGGCGAGGAGATCGACACCGCGCAGGACGTCACGATCGGCACCGGGGTAGCGGTAGGAGAGCCCGGAGATGCGGAGTTCCTGGCCCCGAGGACGAGCGTGTGTGTCGGGCTCCACCCGCGTCGTTGCGAGAGGGGGCGTTCGACGGAACGCTCCGAGGGCCACGAGCCCTGGTACGGCGGTGAGACCGAGGAAACCCGCGTGCCAGTGTCGGGAGAGCTCACGCACCGGACGGAACGCCTCGGAGGAGAGCAGCAGCAGCGCGTAGACCTCGACGGCCGGCGGCTCACCGGTCAGGACCGCGACGACCGCGAGCCCCGCGGCGACCACCACGCCGGCCTGCACGGCGAGGTCTGTGATGGCCGTCTCCGCGAGCGACGTGCGCATCACGCGTTCGGTGGCCAGGCGCAGCGCCTCCGATCTCGTGTGCAGGCGCGCCCGTGTGGCGGGGACGTCTCCCAGTGCGCGCAACGTCGACATTCCGCGAAGGGACTCGAGAAGGTCGCCGCTGAGAGCCTCGTAGCTGTCCCAGTGCTCGAAGCCTCGACGGGCGAGCATGCGCTTCCACAGCAGCGGGCCGAGCACCGCGAGCAGGATCCCCGCCGCGACGCACAGCGCGATCAGCGGGGACAGCACCGCCACGAGGCACACGGCGATCAGGCTGCCGACGACGAGCTGCACCACGGCGGGGATGTACTTCGACACATAGGCGTCCGTGCCGTCGATCCCGTCGCCGAGCGCGAGCTGCGTCGAGCCGTCCCTGAGACCGGCATCATGCAGTCGCTCCGGCACGAGGACCGCGGAGACGGCCGCGCCCCGAAGGTCTTCCCTCACCCTCCCGCCGAGACGCGCGGCGGCATCTCCCTGCACGATGGTGAGCAGCATCCGCGTCACTCCGATCACGAGGATCACCCCGATGCCGACGACCGCGCCCTGCCCCTCACCGCGCACGAGAGCAGCGAGCGACCACGCGAGAGCCAGCGCCTGCAGCAGGTGCGTCGCGTATACGAGGAGAAGGAGGAGGGTGCTCCAGGCCAGCAGCCAGGGGTGCCGTCGCGCTTCGCGCCACAGCTCGGGGACGATCATCATCGTGAGCCTCCGGGAGAGTCGAGGAAGGCGATCGCATGGAGGATCCACCGCCCTCCGGTCGAGGAGAAGCCGGACACCGGGCGAGCGCCACAGCCTCCGTCGAGGGCCGCGCGGTAGCAGAGACCGGCCGCGGTGAGGTGGGCGTTCCAGAGCGCGGTGCCGATGAGCGGTGCCGGAGCCGTGGTCGGCACGGACCAGGAACGGACGGCGCTCGCACCCCGCACCCAGGCTTGTCCGGAGGCGCGCGCGACGCGATCGATCTCCCCGCGCGGGGACAGGCGATCTCGCGCGGAGGTCCGGACGAGGAACTCGGACGTGGACGGCGAGCGCCTGGAGCCGAGAGCACGACGTGCCGCGTCGATCGGCACCGGGGTGTGT
>NZ_QOAY01000154.1:0-3518 GCF_003314775.1 Microbacterium sp. H6
GGCAGGAGGGCGGCAGCGGCGGCGAGAAGATCATCGGCGCGGGGCGGTCGTCCCTCGCTCGGCTTCGCACGGACGAGGGCGACGAGAGCCGGACTCGGATCCTCGTCCAGCACGACGGCCGCCGCCGCCACGCCGGGAAGCGCCTCGAGCACCGCCTGCGTCTCACCGGGCTCCACCCGCATGCCGCGGATCTTCACCTGATCGTCGACGCGCCCCCGGTGCACGAGCCCTGCGGGCGTGCGTTCGACGAGGTCTCCTGTGCGATAGAGCCGCTCCCCGGAACCACTCGGGTCGGCGATGAAACGCTCGGCGGTCACAGCCAGGCGACCGAGGTACCCGAGCGCGAGCTGTGCGCCGCTGAGGTAGAGCTCACCCACCCCGCCGGGCTCCACCGGACGCAGGAGCCGGTCCAGCACGCGCAGCCGCGTGCCGGGAGTCGCTCGTCCGATCGGGGCGCTCGACCCCGTCGCTCCCTCGGCATGATCCCCGGCGGTGACGTCGATCGCCGCCTCCGCCGGACCGTAGAGATTGTGCACGGGGGCTTCGGCGAGCGCCGCGGCCCTTTCCGCGAGGGCAGACGGCAGGGACTCGCCGCTGCAGAGGATGCGGGTGATGCTCGACCACTCCGGCCGAGGCACCAGGTCGAGGTAGGCGGACAGCATCGAGGGCACGAAATGCAGGGTCGTGACCGCCTCGGCCGCGATGAGGGCATCCAGCGCCTCGGGATCGCGGTGTGCGGCAGGAGGAGCGAGCACCAGCCGGGCTCCGGTGACGAGAGGCAGGACCAGCTCCCAGACGGAGACGTCGAAGGAGAGCGGCGTCTTGTGCAGGATCACATCGCCCGCGTCGATCCGATAGCGATCGCGCATCCACGCGAGCCGCACGACGAGCCCCCCTCGGGTGTTCACGCATCCCTTCGGGCGTCCCGTCGTTCCGGAGGTGAAGACGAGGTACGCCGGCGCGTCGGAACGGCGACGCGCAGCCGCGTCTGCTGCTGTCGATTCAGGCGCTGTGGATGCAGCGAGTGTGAATCCAGCTGCCGCAGCCACGCGCAGCTCGCGCACGGAACCGGCGCCGAGCGCGGCGTCCGTCACCGGGGCGGAGGAAGCCCCCGTGGCTCCCAGCTCTTCCGCGAGGGGCTCCATCCCCGGCGCGATGTACAGTGTCGTCGCTCCGGAATCGGCGAGAGCGACACGTCGGCGCTCCACAGGAAGCTCTGGATCCAGTGCGACGAACGGGCGTGCTGCGCGGAGCGCCGCGAGCACGCCGATGACGAGAGCGGACGACCGCGGCGCGAGCAGGGCGACAGGACCGACTCCCGCACCGAAGACGCGCGCGAGCTGGTCGGCGGCCGCGTGCAGCGCCGCTGTCGTGATGCGCTGCTTCCCCGCCACGAGCGCGATGCGATCGCCATGAGCGTCCCGGGCCGCGTCGAGGAGCGCGTCCAGGTCCGCATCCGGAACCGGTCCGCCGTCCAGCTCGTCGCCGGCGTCTTCGGCACCGCTCTGCGTCGGCAGCGGGATCCTCGCCACACGCACCGAGGGTTCCGCGATGACGGCATCGAGCACGGCATCGACCAGATCGAGCACGGTCTCCCCGCCGTATCGCGCGCCCGTCCGGGTGGCGACCTCCAACCGGACCGTGTCGCCGATCTCGACCAGGAGGGCAAGCGGGTAGTGCACCTCGTCACGTGCCCACGTGCCCGCCACCCGCAGACCGCCGCTCGCGCTCACCCAGTCCGAGACCGCATCCGGATAGTTCTCGACGACGAGCAGGCTGTCGAAGAGCGGGACGATCCCCTGAGACGACTGCACCGTGCGGAGATCGGCGCTGGGGGCCGCGGCGAGCACGCCCTGCGTACGGTGGGCGCGCTGGACGACCTCCGACGCGAGGTCGCCGGGTCGCACACGCACCCGGAACGGCAACGTGTTGCCGAGCAGGCCGATGATCCGCTCCGCTCCGGGGATGCCCACGCCGCGACCGGACACGGTGAAGCCGAAGACCACGTCATCACGGTCGACGATGTGACCGAGGACGATGCCCCAGGCGGCGCTCACCACGGCAGCCGGCGAGACGCCGAGGGAGCGGGCCCTGGAACGCAGCGCCTCACCGTCGTGTCGGTGCCGCACCTTCCGCACGGGGGAATCATCGACGCCCGAAACTGCTCCTTCCGAGGCGCCTCCATCCGAGACGATCGTCGCCTCCGTGACGCCGTCCAGCAGTCCGGTGACGAGCGCGCCGTCGGTCGGGTCGGGCTCCTCCGGGGCGACCACATCGAGGTAGTCGACGAAGTGCGCCTCCGACTCTGGCGGGGTCTCGCCGGTCGCCCGACTCAGGATCTCCTCGAGCAGCAGGGGGATCGACCAGCCGTCGAGCAGCAGGTGGTGCGCGGTCACGAGCAGCACCGCGCGAGCCGCTGTCACACGCAGCAGGGCGACCCGGATCAGCGGCGGCCGCTGCGGATCGAAGCCGCGCTCCCATTCGGTTGCGGCGAACGCCTGCACCGGCGCGGTGATCGACGCCTGTCCGCGCGCCGATCCTGCGGCCTCCGGCAGATCGACGACGGTGACATCGGGTTCGACCCGCTCCGGCACGAACTGCACCGGATCGCCGTCGGAACCCGCGAAGAAGCCGACCCGGAGGTTCTCGTGCGCGGCGAGGACCTCCGCGACGGCCGACCGCACCGCTTGGGGCGAGAGCTCACCCTCGACCTCGACGGCGGCCTGCAGCAGGTACGTGGGAGACGCCCCGGTCTCCCGCTCCCACAGCGAGTGGAAGAGCAGACCGTGCTGGAGCGGGGTGAGCGGCCAGACGTCGAGGACAGCGGCCGTCGATGCGGAAGCGGTCGACGGGGAAGCGGTCGAGGGGGAAGCGGTCGTGCTCACGGGGTCTCCTCCAGGAGTCGTTCGATGCTGCTGAGGTCACGCGGGGCCAGGCGGGCGCGAGTCCGTCTGACGGCACGGGGTGCGGGCGACTCGGCGTCTGCCGAAGGCACGGCGGCGGCGGCGAGGCCGGCCAGCCTCTCGTGCGCGAACACCTGACCCGGGGTGATCGTGAAGCCCCGGGCGCGGACCAGCGCGACCAGGCGGATCGAGGAGATGCTGTCGCCGCCGAGCTCGAAGAAGGCCTCATCGGGCGAGACGCGGGAGAGGCCGAGAACCTCGGCGACCGCATCGACGACCGCGCGCTCCGCGTCGTTCTCCGCAGCGCGGCCCGTCGCGACCACCGCCACCGGATCGGGGAGTGCTCCGCGATCGATCTTCCCGTTCAGGGTGAGCGGGATGGCATCCAGCACGGTGACGATGCGGGGCACGGATGCGGCCGGGGACGTGGCAGCGACGGCATCGCGCACGGCGGCTCCGTCGAGGTCCACACCCTCCTCTGGCGCCACGTATCCGAGCAGCCGAGCGCGGCCGGTCTGATCCGGGCGGACGACGGCCGCCGCCCGGTGCACGCCGTCGACGCCGCGCAACGCGGCTTCGATCTCGCCGAGTTCGAGGCGGTGACCGTCGACCTTC
>NZ_QOAY01000229.1:0-4767 GCF_003314775.1 Microbacterium sp. H6
CAGGTGATGAGAAGGCTCGACCGTGCCGCGGTGCGGGCGTACTCGTCGGCGGTGATCGGCCGGATGCCGTGCTTCGCGGCGAAGACCTCGGCACGGCCGGAGGGCGAGTACACCGAGATGTTCACGGCGCCGCGCTCGCGGAGCGTCGCGAGGGTAACGGCCGCGTAGGCGCCGGTTCCGACCAGCAGCACACGCTCCGCAGACCAGTCGGCGATGCGGCTGTCGGCGAGTTCGAGCGCGAGGCGCACCAGCGAACGACCGGCGCGGCCGAGGGCGGTCACGTTCTTGACCTTGCGCTGAGCCTGGCTGGCGCGCTGGAAGAGGCGCTCGAGCTCGGGCGAGGTGGTGCCGTCCTTGCGAGCGGACTTGAGGGCGCGGCGCACCTGACCGGCGATCTCGCCCTCTCCGGAGACGACGGACTCGAGCCCGGATGCCACGGAGAACAGGTGCTCGGCGACGCGGCGTCCGGCGTGGACGGTGTAGGCGCCGTCGAGGTCGGCGGCGGGGATGCCGGTGGCGGACTCGACCGCTTCGATCACGGCTTCGACGCCGATGGCGCCTGCGGCGGTGACCGGTTCGTCCATTTCCACGTACGCCTCGAAGCGGTTGCACGTCGCCAGCACGACCGCACCCTGCACACACGGCGTCATGCCCACGATGGTGGGAGCGACGTCGTCGGGGGTGCGGCTCAGGCGTTCGAGCAATTCGAAGGAGGCGGTCTTGTGACTCGCCGTGACACACAGCAGCACAGATCGATTGTACCGGAGCGTCTGCGGGCGAAGGGTCGGCAGCTCGAACTCGGCGGCTCCATAAGGGGTGGATGGGAGGATGGGAGTATGGCCCTCTCCGATGCCCCGCTCCTGCGCGCCCTCGCCGGCGACCGTCCCGCACACGCCCCCGTGTGGTTCATGCGGCAGGCCGGCCGCTCCCTCCCGGAGTACCGTGAGCTGCGTGTGGGCACCCGGATGCTCGACGCCTGCCTGACTCCCGACCTCGCCGCGGAGATCACCCTGCAGCCGGTGCGCCGTCACGGTGTGGACGCGGCCGTCTTCTTCAGCGACATCGTCATCCCGCTGCGGCTCGCCGGGGTCGAGGTGGAGATCGAGCCGGGTCGCGGTCCGGTGTTCGCGAACCCGGTGCGCACGGCGGCCGACGTCGAGCGCGTCACCGCGATCGATCCGGACGATCTGGACGGCACGGCCATCGCCGAGGCCGTGCGGCTCGTCACGGCCGAGCTCGGCGACACCCCGCTGATCGGATTCGCGGGCGCCCCGTTCACCCTCGCCGCCTACCTCGTCGAGGGAGGGCCATCCAAGGAGCACCTGCGGGCCAGGGCCATGATGCATTCCGACCCGGAGTCGTGGAACCGCCTCGCGGGCTGGTTGGCGCGTGTCTCCCGTCGCTTCCTCGAGACCCAGCGCGACGCCGGGGCATCCGTCGTCCAGCTCTTCGACAGCTGGGCCGGTTCCCTCAGCACGGCGGACTACCGCGCCTTCGTGGCCCCGCACTCGCACGCCGCCCTGTCCGGCATCGGCCTGCCGACGATCCACTTCGGGGTCGGGACAGGTCCCTTCCTCGCCGACATGCGCCTCGACGGTGTTGCCGACGGCGTGGGTGTCGACTGGCGGCTGCCCCTCGACGAGGCCGCTGCGATCCTGGGGCCGGATGTCACGGTGCAGGGCAACATCGACCCCGCGCTGCTCTCCGCCCCGTGGCCGGTCCTGGAGGCCCATGTGCGCGACGTCGTCGAGCGGGGTCGCGCGGCGCGCGGGCACATCCTGAACCTCGGCCACGGCGTGCCGCCGGAGACCGACCCGGATCAGCTCACCCGCATCGTCGAGCTGGCGCACACGATCTGACCGTCACCGCCCCCTGCGAATCCGGCGCGTGAGGCGCAGGTCCGTGAGGGTGAAGCGTCCGGGCGGGAGAACGGGGCGGTGCGAGAATTGACGGCATGAGCCCTGAGTCCTCGTCCGCTGAGCCCTTCGACCTGGCCGCCCGCGCGGCCGAGAAGCACGTGGTGGTCGTCGGCGGGGGCATCGGAGGGCTCGTCGCCGCGCGCGAATGCGCCAAGGTCGGGATGCGCGTCACCGTCCTCGAGGCCGAAGCGGCGCTCGGGGGCGCGATCCGCCGGGTCGACCTCGACGGGGTCACGGTCGATGCCGGGGCGGAGAGCTACGCCACCAGGGGCGGCCTCGTCCGCGCCCTCGTCGAGGAGCTCGATCTCGCCGATCGCATCGTGGTGCCGCAGGCCGGTGGCGCCTGGCTGGCCGGCATCCCCGGTGTCGGAGCTGCCCCGCTTCCGGCGGGCGGCATCCTCGGCATCCCTTCGAATCCGTTCCAGCCCGACGTCCGTCGCATCATCGGGTGGTCGGGTGTCTGGCGCGCATACCTCGATCGGGTGCGTCCGCCCCTCACGATCGGGCACCAGCTGAGCCTCGGGAAGCTCGTCGCGTCGCGCATGGGGGCGAAGGTGCGGGATCGACTCGTCGCCCCCGTGACGACGGGCGTCTACTCCGCGTCTCCGGACGACGTCGACATCGACGTCGCGGCCCCGGGGCTCAATGCCGCCCTGACCAGGGTCGGCTCGCTCTCCGGCGCGGTGCAGACCCTCCGCGACGAAGCCGCGGCGAAAGCTGCGGCGACAGCGCCGGAGGCCGACGGCACCGCCCCAGTCGTGGCGAAGACTCCTGGAGCTGCCGTCGAGGGCCTCTCCGGGGGGATGAGTACCCTCATCGATGCGCTCGCCGCCGACCTGAAGCGCCTCGACGCCGACGTGCGCACGGGCGTTCGGGTGCGCAGTCTCCGCAGGACGGGTGCGACGTGGTCTGTCGAGGCCGAGTCCGCGGCGGATGCGGAGCACGGCGGTGAACCGGCGCTCGAGGGTGCACCGGCCGATGAGGACGTCGCGGCGGAATCCGCGCCACCGGTGATCGAGGAGCTCGACGCGGACGCCGTCATCATCGCGACGCCCGAGTCGACGGCGCGAGGACTCCTCGCCGCGGTGATACCGGACCTCCAGAAGACGCAGGCCGCGGACTCGCCGGAGATCGAGATCGTCACGCTTCTCCTCGACGCCCCCGAGATCGCGTCCGCCCCACGGGGAACAGGTGTGCTCACCGTTCCAGGGAGCCACACGGCCAAGGCCCTGACGCACTCGACCGCGAAGTGGGGCTGGGTGGGGACTGCGGCGGGTTCCCGGGAGATCGTCCGCGTGTCGTTCGGAGCTCAGGGCGAGCCGGCCGCCACCGCTCGGCTGACCGACGACGCGGCGGCTGCACTGGCGCGGAGCGAGGCGGCCGCCCTGCTCGGAGTCGCCATCGCTCCCGAAGCCGTGATCGCCTCGCATCGCGGTCGGTTCGTCCAGTCGCAGCCCGCATCGATCATCGGATCCGGTGAACGGCGCACGGCCGCGCGCGCAGCGATCGAGGCGGTGCCCGGCATGGCCGTGGTCGGCGCCTGGCTTGCGGGGACAGGGCTCGCCCAGGTGATCCCCGACGCCAGGGATCAGGCCGACCGCCTCCGGCGCTTCCTTCTGTGGGACTGAGCGCTTCGACGGACTGAGCGCCATGACGGAGAGAGCGCTCCGTGTCAACCCTCTGACCCATAGATGCCGAAATCGGCATACGGGGTTACGCTGGGTACCTGGCCGCGGGGTGCGAGAGCCTGCGACCGATCCCAACCGGGCGAATCTGGCCGGACTACCGGAACAAGGTGAGGAGACCCCATGAAGGGGAAGATCGGACTCGTCGTCGGACTCGGCGTGGGCTACGTCCTCGGCACCCGTGCCGGACGTGAGCGCTACGAGCAGATCAAGACGCAGTGGCTCAAGGTGTGGCACCTCGATCCCGTGCAGGAACAGGTCACCAAGGTCAAGGGCTTCGTCGGCGACAAAGCCGCAGCCGTCCCCGGTGCGCTCTGGACCGGCGTCGTGAAGGTCGCGAAGTCCGTCAGCGGCAACGGCACGCCGGGTCAGCGCCTCGACTCCGCGATCGCGACCGGTCGTGAGGCCGCAGAAGACCTGGCCGAGGCGACGGAGGAAGCGGTCGAGGCGGCGAAGGCCACGGCTTCGTCCAGCAAGACCTCGACGTCCGCCTCTTCCAAGCCCGCCGCGAAGAAGCCGGCTGCCAAGAAGCCCGCCGCGAAGTCGGCCACCAAGAAGTCCGGCGCCTGACATGCCCCGCGGATACCGTGATCGTGCCGACGACAGTCTGCTGACTCTCCTCGGGGATCTGCCGGAACTCGTCACGAATCTGGTCAAGGCCGAGATCGACGCGGCGAAGGCGTGGATCTCGCGCACCTCGAAGGACGCCGGCATCGGTTCCGTGTGGTTCCTCGTCGCGCTGTTCTTCCTGTTCTGGGCCGTGCCGGTGATCCTGGTCTTCGCGATCGCGGGTCTGTCGTCATGGTGGCCCGTATGGCTGTCCGCGATCGCGGTGTTCGGCATCCTGATCCTCGCGGTGCTGCTGTTCGCTCTGCTGGGCGTCCTCAAGTTCCGCAAGGTGCTCGCGCGCCAGAATCCGGCTCAGGCCGTAGCCGAAGACATCCGAATCGTGAAGGAGGCCGGCGATGACGAATTCTGAGTCGCTGCCGCGCACCGCCGTCCCCGGCGGGATCGTCGAACCGGTCGCCTCGGCTCGTGCGGAGCTGAAGGCCGCCCTCGCCGCGATCGAGATCAAGGGGAACATCCCGCGCCGGGTCGAGAAGGCGTCGACGCGAGCGGTGGCCAGGGCGCGCGTGTTCGCCGACCGCAACCCGATCGGGGCG
>NZ_QOAY01000059.1:0-18932 GCF_003314775.1 Microbacterium sp. H6
CGGGTCGCTCGGCCGGACGCTTGCGCCGCGAGGTGGCTCCGCCTCCCGTGCCGTAGCCCACCAGCACGGAGCCGCCGCCCTCTTCCGCCGCCGGCGCTGCAGGAGCCGGAGCGGCCGCAGTGCCAGCCGCCGGCTCGGTCAGGAACGTGATGATGGGGGTGCCGACCTCGACGGTCGTGCCCTCGGCAGCGAGGAGCTCGCCCACCACGCCCGCGTACGGCGACGGCAGCTCGACGAGCGACTTGGCCGTCTCGATCTCGCACACCACGTCGTTGATCGCGACGGTGTCGCCAGGAGCGACCTTCCAGGCCACGATCTCGGCCTCGGTCAGGCCTTCTCCGACGTCCGGAAGGGTGAAGTTCTGCGTGCTCATGACGAGTCCTTTCGGCCGAGCGGAAGTGTCAGTATGCCAGCGAGCGGTCGACGGCCTCGAGGATGCGGTCGGCATCCGGGAGGTATGCGCCTTCGAGCTTCGCGGGCGGGAACGGGGTGTCGTAGCCGGAGACGCGCAGCACCGGAGCCTCGAGCGCATAGAACGCGCGCTCCATGACGGTCGCGGCGATCTCACCGCCGATGCTGCCGAAGCCCTGGGCCTCCTGCGCATAGACCATGCGTCCGGTCTTGCGCACCGAGTCGAGGAGGGGTTCGTAGTCGACCGGTGAGATCGAGCGCACGTCGACGACCTCGCAGCTCGTGCCCTCAGCCTCGGCGAGCGCGGCGGCCTGCAGGAGAGTGGTGACCATCGCACCGTGCCCGACGAGCGTCACGTCGCTGCCCGTGCGCACGACGCGCGAGGAGTGCAGTGGAACGGCCGAGGCGTCGAGCTCGACCTCGCCCTTCTGCCAGTACCGGCTCTTCGGCTCCATGAAGATCACCGGGTCGTTCGACGCGATCGCCTCCTGGATCATCCAGTACGCATCGTTCGGCGTCGACGGCGACACCACACGTAGGCCGGGGGTGTGCGCGAAGTACGCCTCCGGGCTCTCCTGGTGGTGCTCGACCGCGCCGATGTGTCCGCCGTACGGGATGCGGATCACGATCGGCATGCTGATCGCGCCCTCATGCCGGTTGGTCAGCTTCGCGAGCTGCGTGGTGATCTGGTCGAACGCGGGGAACACGAATCCGTCGAACTGGATCTCGATCACCGGGCGGTACCCGACCATCGCCATGCCGATCGCCGTGCCGACGATCCCGGCCTCGGCCAGCGGGGTGTCGAGCACCCGGCGGTCGCCGAAGTCGCGCTGCAGATGCTCCGTCACACGGAAGACGCCGCCGAGCTTGCCGATGTCCTCGCCCATGAGCAGGACCTTCGGGTCGTTCTCCATCGCCTTGCGCATACCCGCATTCAGCGCCTTGCTGAGCGGCATCGTCTCCAGAGTCACTGGGCTCCTCCTTCGAAGGACGCCTCGTACTGCGCATGCCAGGCCTTCTGCTGGTCGATCAGCGGATGCGGCTCGCTGTACACGTGGTCGAACATCTTGTCGGCGCTGGGCGGCCCGAGCTCGACCGTGCGGGCGCGCAGATCCTCTGCGGCATCGGCCGCCTCGGCCTCGACATCGGCGAACAGCTGCTCCGACGCTCCGCGCGCTTCGAGGAAGGCCCGCATCCGCACGATGGGATCGCGACCGGCCCAGTACTGCTCCTCGTCGCTGCCCCGGTACTTGGTCGGGTCGTCGCTCGTCGTGTGTGCGCCGAGCCGGTAGGTCACGGCCTCGATGGCCTGCGGCCCCTTGCCCTCGCGAGCCTCGTCCAGCGCGACACGGGAGACGGCGTAGCTGGCGAGCACGTCGTTGCCGTCGACACGGACGCTCGGGATGCCGTAGCCCGCGCTGCGCTGCACGAGCGGCACGCGTGACTGGGTGGAGACGGGCACCGAGATGGCCCAGTGGTTGTTCTGCAGGAAGAACACCGTCGGAGCCTGGTAGCTCGCGGCGAAGACCATCGCCTCGTGCACGTCGCCCTGGCTGGATGCGCCGTCGCCGTAGTAGACGATGACCGCCTCGTCGCGGTCGAGATCACCGGAGCCGGTGCGTCCGTCGAAGGCGAGGCCCATGCCGTAGCCCGCGGCGTGCAGCACCTGCGATCCGAGCACCAGCGTGTACAGCCGGGTGTTGCCGTTCTCGGGGTCGGTCGGGTCCCACCCGCCGTGCGAGACGCCCCGCATGAGCTTGATGATGTCGACCGGATCGACGCCGCGGATGCGGGTCACGGCGTGCTCGCGGTAGGAGGGGAAGACGGTGTCCTGGGCGCGGAGCGCGCGCCCGGATCCGACCTGCGCCGCCTCCTGTCCACGACTCGGCGGCCACAGCGCGAGCTGGCCCTGACGCTGCAGGTTCGTCGCCTGGGTATCGATCGCGCGGATGACGACCATGTCCCGGTAGAACTGCTCGAGTTCCGCATCGCCGATCGCGTCGATCAGAGGAAGGTACCGTTCTGCGGCGGCGGACGGAGCGTACCGTCCGGTCTCGTCCAGAACGCTCACAAGGGGTGTCTCGGAGGTGGTCACGCTCTCACGCTACCCGCGCCCGCATGCCAGGTCGCGCATACCTAGGACGCCCTCGTAAATGCCTGGAAACCGGAGAAATCCGCGAGAACGCGCGGAATGCGGCGACTCAGCGGAGGGAGCCGGCGACCTCGAGCACGCGGGCGATGGAGTCCTCCTCGCCCACCGAGATGCGGATGCCGTCGCCGGAGAACGGACGCACGATGAGGTCGTTCTCGACGAATGCGGCAGCCACCTCGTCGGTGCGTTCGCCCGCGGGCAGCCAGACGAAGTTCGACTGGGAGTCCGGCACCTCCCACCCCTGTGCACGAAGCCCCTCCACGAGACGGCCGCGGCGTTCGACGATGACGGCGACGCGCTCCAGGAGCTCCGATTCGGCGTCGAGGCTGGCGATCGCGGCGTTCTCGGCAGCGGAGGTGACCGAGAGCGGGATGCCGGTCGTGCGGGCGGCGTCGAGCACCTTCTCGTGCCCGATCGCATAGCCGACGCGCAGCCCGGCGAGACCGTAGGCCTTCGAGAAGGTGCGCAGCACCACCACGTTCGGGTGCTGCTCGAACACGCGCTCCGCCAGACCGTCGACCGCACCCGGCGCCGTGACGAACTCGGCGTAGGCCTCGTCGAGGATGATCAGGATGTCGCCGGGCACCCGCGCGACGAAGGCGGCGAACTCGGCCGAGGTGATGATCGGACCGGTCGGGTTGTTGGGCGTGCACAGGATGATCGCGCGGGTGCGCTCGGTCACCGCATCCGCCATCGCTTCGAGGTCATGGCGGGAGTCGGCGGTGAGCGGCACCTGCACACCGGTCGCTCCGGCGACGAGCGGAAGGCTCGGGTACGCCTCGAAGGAGCGCCACGCGTAGATGACCTCGTCGCCGACCGAGGCGGTGGCCAGGATCAGCTGATGCAGAATCGACACGCTGCCCGAGGCCACGTGCACCTGGTCGGGCTCGACCCCGTAGCGCGCACCGAGACGCGCGCGCAGGCGACCGGCGGTGGCATCCGGGTAGCGGTTGATGGGAGTGGTGCTCTGCAGCGCGTCGAGCACCGACGGCAGCGGGTCGAACGGGTTCTCGTTGCTCGACAGCTTGAACGCATCGGGGCCGGCCTGCTTTCCCTGGCGATACGGAGCGAGAGCGGCGATGGCGGGACGGATGCGGGGCAGGATCGGCTCGGTCACGAGGTCGAGTCTACGAGGGCGGGCGAGCACAGCCCGAGGGGACGGATCGCGCTCATTCGCCCCCTGTCGCGGCTCGATGCCCGGTGGTACCATTCTGGTATGGCGATGACGGTGCGACTCCCGGAAGAACTCGATGCCCAGCTCGGCGAGCTGGCATCGAGGCGACACACGTCCAAGCACGCACTGCTCATCGAGGCTACGGACCGCTTTCTCCGCGAGGAGGTCACGACCGAGCAGGCCGTGTCGATCGCCCGCGGGGTGGCTGACCGATACGCAGATCTCCTCAAGAAACTCGAAGACGCGTGACTCGATATGTCGAGCTTCCGCACGCAGTAGGCATCACAGAGGAGCTCGGGCTCCACATCCGAGACATCGGGCTTCTCTCCTCCGCGCTCGCCCGACCGTCGAGTTCGATGTTCGGAGTCGAGGCCTACCCGGATCTCGAAGTCAAGGCAGCAGCTCTCCTGTCGTCCCTGAGCCAGAATCACCCTCTGTTTGATGGCAACAAGCGCTTCTCCTGGGTCCTCACCCTGACGTTCCTCGAGATGAACAACGTCATCATCGACATGGAGACGGAGGTTGCCTTCGACCTCATCCTCCGGACGGCGCAGAGCAAGTCCTCCCTGGACGAGGTCGCTGCGCTTCTGCGCGCTCACTTCCGCTGAGCACCCGACGGACTTCGCACTGACACGCACGAGAGTCCGTGGGACACTGGTCGGACTATGCGCTTCATCATCCGCGTCGTCGTCAACGCCTTCGCCCTCTGGGTCGTCACGCTGATCCCTGCCCTGCAGGTGACCATCAGGGCCTTCCCGCCCGGCGAGACGCTGCAGCTGGTGCTGACCCTGCTCGCGGTGGCCGCGATCTTCGCACTCGTGAACACGATCATCGGAACGGTCGTGAAGATCGTCGCGTTCCCGCTCTACATCATCACCTTCGGCCTGATCGGCTTCCTGATCAACGGGTTCCTGCTGTGGCTGACCGCCTGGATCACGAGCGGATTTGGCTGGGGTCTCACGGTCGGCGACTTCTGGTGGGGCGTGCTCGCAGCACTGATCATCTCGGTGATCAACGGCATCTTCGGATTCGTCCTGCGCCCGCAGAGCAAGAGCCGTCGCGACTGACCCGCTGACACCGCGGTGACAGCCACCGGTGACAGCCACCACGGTCACCCGCTCCGCTCCGCGCGGTACTCGGTGCGCTCGACCTCGACGGCCCGCCCGAGCTCATCCCAGTACCCGTCGAGAGCCACCGCGCGAGGGTCGGTCGACGCATCCACCATCTCGGCGGTCTCGATGTACGTCTCGAGACCGTGGGTCTTCAACCGCAGGTCCTCGACGCCGTCCCCCGGATCACCGACCCGCGAGGCGGTGAAGCTGTCGGGCGACCCCGTCCCCTCTGCCGACCCGCCCGCGGCGAGCGCCGATACGACATCGTCGGTGTGACGGAGCTGGATCAGCGTCTGCTCCTCCCGGAGTGTCGGTTCGGTGGGGCTCCCCGCCGTGATCTGCATCGACACCTCGTACTCGCTCTCCACGGCGAGTCGCGTGGCGATCATCCCGCCCTGCGAGTGCGCGACCACGTCGACGCGATCGCCCGGTTCGACACCGGCGGCCGCCAGAGCATCGAGAGTCGCCTGGTACGACGCCGACGTAGCGCCCTGATAGAGCTCGATGTTCGAGGTCATGTCCCACGGCTCCGCGCCTTTCTTCAGGGATAGCAGCGAATTCTGGGTACCGGCCACGTAGGCCACATAGCGGGTCGCGCCGCCGACCATCGTGTACTTCTCCACGGCGACCTGGGCTCCCCCGCCCGGGATCCTCCTGAACGCTCCGGCGAGGTCGTCCGGCGCGCGCGGAGTCGACGTCTTCACCGGTGTCACCTGCACCGGATCCACAGGCACGGAGGTCGGAGCCTTCACGCCCGGCACCTCGGATCCCGCCACCCCCGGCCGCACCTTCCCATACCCCGAGGCGAGCCCGACCAGCGCCCCGACCAGGAACATCGGCGGCAGCATCCCACCCAGGTCGTACTGATCTCCGAGCCCTTCGAACCTCCGTCGCTCCCAGCCGGCGACCAGCCAGTCCGCCATCCGCCCCACGCGCTCGTCGTCGGCGATCATCTCGTCGGCCCGTGCGCGCACGTCGTTCGCCGCCGCGGCGTCGGTGAGGGCGAGCGCCTCGGCCTGTGCCCGCAGTTCCACCAGCTCGAATGCGTCGGCCATCAACAGCGTTCCCGTGCAGGCGTTCTCGATCTCCGCAGCGAGTGCACCGATCCGCTCGCCGCTGAGTCGCAGAGCGCCGATGTCGACGCGCAGCGCGGGAGCATCGGATGACGAGATCGCCTCCGCAGCGGTGACCACCGAATCCCGAGCCTCTTCGTATCGCGCCGCGACCGTCCGCAGGTGCGCGCCGACCTCGCGCAACTGCTCGGTGTCGATCGCGATCGCGCCGCCGTGGTCGATCTCCAGGCCGCCGGCAACGGAGGCGTCGTGCGCGCGTGCGGCCCCCATCATTCCGATCCCTCCAGCTCCCACTGCCGGATCCGAAGACTCCCGAGCTGCGTTCCGGTGTCATCGCGTACCCGCGCGAGGAGTTCGTGGAGCGCGCGGAACCCCTCCGAGCTCCAGTCCGTCGCGTCGACGAGCGAGACCAGCACCGCTCCCGCCTCCTCCAGCGTCGTGATGGCATCACCGATCCCCCGGTGCGCGAAGGCCTGCCCCCACGACTGCGCGGATCCACCGGACTGCTCGGGTACGAACGAGTACATGGCTCCAGCATTCGGGATCGCGCTCCACGCGGGTCGCCCGGAATACGCAACCCGTGGACAGGTGGTCGCCCGCCCATGGTGTGCAGGAGCCGCGCGAGCAGGTTCGCGCTGTGCAGGACGGCCATGGGCGGGCAGAATGTATCTGTGACATCCCCGGATCCCTTCCGCGTGATCTTCGTCTGCACGGGGAACATCTGCCGCTCTCCCATGGCCGAAGTCGTCTTCCGCGACCTCGCCGAGCGGCAGGGACTCGGCCCGCGCATCGTCTCGCGCAGCGCCGGAACAGGCGACTGGCATCTGGGCGAGCGTGCCGATCACCGTACGATCGACTCGCTGGCGCGTCGCGGCTACGACGGCTCCCAGCACCGCGCCCGTCAGTTCACCGCGGCCGCCTTCGCCGACAACGATCTCGTCGTCGCGCTCGACCGCACGCACGAGCGCATCCTGCGGGAATGGGCCCACGACGAGGACGAGGAGGGGAAGGTCACCCTGCTGCTGGCCTTCGACCCGACGGCGACCACCCACGACGTGCCCGACCCGTACTACGCGGGCGCGGAGATGTTCGATTCCGTGCTCGGTATGATTGAGGCGGCGACTCGGGGCCTGTTCCGCCAGCTTGAACCCGCTCTGCGTCTCCCCCGCACGCCCCGCCTCTGAGGGGCCCGATCAGGAGGACTCCCCTGACTTTCCAGCCTTCGCTCCCGCCCCAGCCCCTGAGCCCCCTCGACGGCCGCTACCGTGGCGCCGTCACCGGTCTCGCCGACTTCCTGTCCGAGGCGGGCCTGAACCGGGCACGCGTCGAGGTCGAGGTCGAGTGGCTGATCGCGCTCACCGACCGTTCGCTGTTCGAGACGAGCCCGCTGTCGGACGAGGACAAGGAGCGCCTGCGTTCGCTCTACCGCGACTTCGGTCAGGCCGAGATCGACTGGCTCGCCGAGAAGGAAGCCGTCACCCAGCACGACGTGAAGGCGATCGAGTACCTCGTGCGCGACCGGCTCTCGACGCTCGGCCTCGACCGCATCTCCGAGCTCACGCACTTCGCCGCGACGAGCGAGGACATCAACTCCGCGTCCTACGCCCTCACCGTCAAGCGCGCGGTCGAGGAGGTCTGGCTCCCGGCCCTCGACACCGTGATCGCGAAGCTGCGCGAGCTCGCGGTCGAGCACGCCGACGCCGCGATGCTCTCGCGCACGCACGGCCAGCCCGCAACGCCCTCGACGATGGGCAAGGAGCTCGCGGTCTTCGCCTGGCGCCTGGAGCGCGTGCGCAGCCAGATCGCCGGTTCCGAGTATCTCGCGAAGTTCTCCGGCGCGACCGGCACCTGGTCCGCCCACCTCGCGGCAGACCCGGACGCCGACTGGCCGACCATCGCCCGCGAGTACATCGAGGGACTGGGCCTGGGCTTCAACATCCTCACGACGCAGATCGAGTCGCACGACTGGCAGGTCGAGCTGTACGACCGCGTGCGTCACGCGGGCGGCATCCTGCACAACCTCGCCACCGACATCTGGACCTACATCTCGCTCGGCTACTTCGCGCAGATCCCGGTCGCGGGTGCCACCGGCTCGTCGACGATGCCGCACAAGATCAACCCGATCCGCTTCGAGAACGCCGAGGCCAACCTCGAGATCTCGGGAGCCCTGCTCGCATCGCTCGGCCAGACGCTCGTCACGAGCCGCCTGCAGCGTGACCTCACCGATTCCACCACGCAGCGCAACATCGGCGTCGCGTTCGGGCACTCGCTGCTCGCGCTCGACAACCTGCGCCGCGGCCTGAACGCGATCTCGCTGTCGCGCGACGTGCTGCTCGCCGACCTCGACGTGAACTGGGAGGTGCTCGCCGAGGCGATCCAGACGGTCATCCGCGCCGAGGTCGTGGCAGGCCGCTCCTCGATCACCGACCCGTACGCGCTCCTCAAGGAGCTCACCCGTGGTCACCGGGTCGGTGCCGCCGACCTCGCCGAGTTCGTGCAGGGCCTCGAGATCGGCGATGCCGCAAAGCAGCGCCTGCTCGCGCTGACCCCGGCGACCTACACGGGCATCGCGGCGCGCCTCGCGCGCTGAACCCGGGAGGAGCTAGGAGCCCGACTCGCCGGAGTGCTCCTCGACGCTGTCCTTCGGCATGAACGACGCCGCCAGGAGAGTGAGAACCGCGGTCACCGCGACGGCGACGAACACCCACACCGACGCGTGGATGATCGTGTCGGGGTCGTCCGCGCCCGCACCCTGCGCGATGGCCGCATTCGAGATCGCGCCGAACACGGCGACGCCCACAGCGCTTCCCGCCGACCGCGCGAAGGCGTTCATCCCCGTCACCGCGCCGCGCTCGCCCCAGCCGACCGAGGCCTGGGCGGCGATCAGCGTCGGGGCCGCACTCCACCCGAGCCCGAAGCCCAGGAGGAACGCGATGCCGGCGATGACGAACGGGTTCGGCCAGGAGGCGACGGCAGCGAGCATGATGGCGGCGAGCGTCGTGATGCTCATGCCGATGAGCGTGGTGCGACGGAAGCCGATGCGCAGGTACAGCCGTCCGGCGTTCGCGGCGGCGAGCGGCCAGCCGAGGGTCAGAGCTGCCACCGCGAGACCCGACAGCAGGGGAGCGATGCCGATGGATCCCTCGAGGTAGGCGGGGGCGAAGCTCGTCACACCGAGCATGAGCGCGCCGATGCCGAGCGAGACCAACGTGGTCGTGAGGATGAGCCGACGCGTCACCAGCCGCAGGTCGACGATCGGCTCGGCGACACGGCGCTCCACGACCCCGAAGGCCAGCAGCGCGACTACGCCGATCCCGAAGCAGAGGACGCTCTGCACGGACAGCCACGCCCAGGCGTTTCCTCCCTCCAGCATGCCGAGGATGAGCGCCGTGAGCCCGATGGTGAGCAGCACCGCTCCCCCGTAGTCGATGCTGTGCTTCTGGGTCTGCTTCTGCTCCTTGTAGTTGCGCAGCAGCATCCACCCGGCGATCAGACACAGGGGCACGTTGATCCAGAAGATCCATCGCCAGGCGTCGAGCTGGGCGAAGATGCCGCCGAGCGCGGGACCCACCACCGAGGAGATGGCCCACACGCTCGCGACGTATCCCTGCACCTTGGCACGTTCGGCGACCGTGTAGATGTCACCGACGATGGTCATCGACATCGGTGCGACGGCACCGGCTCCGATGCCCTGGACGATGCGGAACACGATCAGCGCCGGCATGCTCCAGGCGAACCCGCAGAGGATGGACCCGAGCAGGAACAGGGCGATGCCGAGCAGGATGATCGGCTTGCGGCCCACGGTGTCCGCGAAGCGGGAGTAGATGGGCACGCTCACGGCCTGCGCCAGGAGGTACACGGAGAACAGCCAGGGAAACTGCTGGTAGCTGCCGAGGTCGCGCACGATGCTCGGGACGGCGGTCGCGAGGATCGTGGCGTCGATCGCGATGAGCCCGGTGGCGAGCATGAGCGCGCCGAGGATGGGTCCGCGCTCCGACCGGAGTCCGATGGAGGCGCGGTCGACGGAGGCAGTCACCTCAGGGACAAGCCGATCCACCCCACCGGTATTCCGGATCGTCCCCGCCCCGCTCGCCGCCCCTGCTCAGTGCGCCGGACCGAGGTCGCGCATGGGCTTGCCGTTCTTCGGGTTGCCCGGCTTCACCTTGCGACGCTCCCCGTTGACGACCACGATCACGTTGCTCATGTTCGGCGCGCGGTCGGCGACCACGTCGTAGGACACGACCTTCCCGTCCCGCCAGGTGCAGTCCACGCGATACCCGCCCCGCGCGCGGAGACCGGCGAACGATCCGCTCACCGCCCAGTCCGCCGGCACGGCGGGGAGCAGACGGATCACCCCACCATGGCTCTGCACCAGCATCTCCGCGATCGCTCCGACGATGCCGTAGTTGCCGTCGAGCTGGAACGGCGGATGGTTCGCCCAGAGGTTCTGCAGGATGTTGTAGGTGAGCAGTCCTCGCACCATGATCCCCGCCCGCTCGGCATCACCCAGGCGCGCGAAGAGACCGGCCCGCCACGGCCAGGTCCACGAACGACGACTGTCTCCCGAGACCGTGGCGGCGGTGAACGGCACACCCTCCTTCTCCCCGCAGCGGGCCTTCAGCGAGACCAGGGCCGCCGCGGAGAGCTCCGGGGTGTCGGGGGTGATCTGCCGCCCCGGGTACACGGCGAACAGGTGCGACGTATGCCGGTGGATGTCGTTCGGGTCGTCACGGTCGGTCTGCCACTCCTGCAACTGCCCCCAGCGGCCGATCTTGTTGGGAGCCAGACGGGACTGCATGTCGGCGACGGTCTTCCGGTAGGTCTTGTCGGCGCCGAGGGCCTCGGCGCACTCGAGGTAGTTCTGGAACAGATCCCAGATGATCTGCTGGTCGTGCATGACGCCGTCCTCGCGCGGACCGTGCTCCGGAGACCAGCCCATCGGCGCGACCAGCGTGCCGTCGGGAAGCTCTTTGAGCTGGTCCTCCCAGAACTGGCAGATCTCCTTGATCAGCGGGTAGGCGAGGTCGCGCAGGTACTTCTTGTCCTGCGTGAACGCCCAGTGCTCGTAGAGGTGCTGGGCGTACCAGGCGCTCGCGATCGTGTTCCACTCCCACGAGTTGCCGCCGAAGATGCTCTGCGAGGTGCGGGCGGTCCACCCGCGCACGTCGGCGCCGAAGGCGTTGCGCGTCGCCACCCGGCTGGGGACCGCCACCTCGCGGATGAACGTCGCGAGCGCCTCATGGGACTCCGGGAGGTCGGCGGTCTCCGCGCCCCAGTAGTTCATCTGCACGTTGATGTTGGTGTGGTAGTCGCTGGCCCACGCCGGCTGGTTGCTGTTGTTCCACAGCCCCTGCAGGTTGGCCGGCAGCCCCCCGGGCTTCGACGAGCTGAGGAGCAGATACCGGCCGTACGCGTAGAGCGTCTGCTCGAGCGTGGGGTCCGCCTCCCCCTTCCCGTAGCGGAGCAGCCGGCGATCCGTGGGCATGGCCGTCACGGTGCCGTCGGTCGCTCCCCACTCCACCTTCGCGCGCTGCATCAGCTCGGAGACCTGTGCGGTGTGCGCAGACCGGAGACTCTGCCACGACCGGGAGGCGGCGGCGTTCAGCGCCTTCTCGATCGCGGGCTGCGGTGCGGCGCCTCGCCAGCCGTGCGCCGCGCTCAGACGATAGTCGGTGCGCGCGTCGAGCAGCAGTGTGATGCTCGACGCCTCCGAGACGCGCAGCCCGCCCTCGGCGGCGACGACCCGGCCGTCGGTCTCGGCGATGCGGACGACGGCCGCGTGCGTGAGGTCGTTGGCCATCGTCCCGGCGAAACTCAGCCGACGTCCGCCCGCGTCGGCCACGGTGGCGACGCCGTCCTGCTTGGACGTCAGAGTGAGCAGCGCCGTCAGCGCACCGGGCCGATCGGCGGTGAACCGCACCGCGATGATGTCGGCCTCCCGGCTCGCGAAGGCCTCGCGCAACACCGTCCCCTGTGCGGTCGCGAAGTGAGTGCTGTGGGTGCCGTCCGCGATGTCGAGTGCACGCCGGTAGTCCACGACCGCCTTGGCGCCCGCCGTGCTGAAACCGCCGCCGGTGAAGGCGATGCCGCCGAGACGGATGGCACCCGGCGCGGAGAACGAGATGCGGTACATCGCGAACGCGGTGGTGTTCGCGTACGTGAACGTCCGCCCCACGCCGCGCTCGGGGAACGTCTCCCCTACTCGGGTGTCGAGGGTCTTCCAGGTCAGCCCGTCATCCGAGCCGGCGACGATCCAGTCGCGTGGATCCTGCTCCGGCGTGTCCGGTGCGCTGGTGAGCACGTAGCCGTTCAGGGTGTTCTTCGAGGAGAGCTCGACCTGCCACACCGCGCCACCGCCCGTCGCGGGAACAGCCCAGACGGTCGCGGGATCGGTATCGATGCTGCCGACGAGGGAGTCCGCGTGACCGCTGGGCGATGACACGTAGACGGCGCTTCCCTGCGCCAGTTCGACGCCGCCGAGCGCGATCTCCCCCACCTGGAAGTGGCTGACTCCCGCCTTCGGGGCGAAGACGAAGCGATAGTGGGCGTACGCGGTGGTGTTGGCGACTGAGAAGCTCTTGGACTGGAGTCGCTGGGGGAACGGCGCCTCGGAGCGGACGTCGAGCACGACCCACGCCGCTCCGTCGGACGAGCCTTCCAGGCGCCAGTCCTGCGGGTCCCGCGCAGGGACGTCGTTGGCACTCGTGAGCACATACGACGAGACGACGGCGGGTGCGGCGAGATCGGCCTGCCACGTCACCTCTGCGGGCGGCGCGATCAGGCACCATTTCGTGGCGGGGTTGCCGTCGAACGTCTTGTCGACGCTCTCGCCACCGGACACCTGGTACGGGCCGCCGGGAGAGCTGACGGTCGTGCGCGCACCGAACGCCACCGTCACCTCGCCGAAGTCGCGGAAGGATCCGAAGCCGGTCACGCTGGTGTCGTACGCACCGTCGGGCTGACCGGCGAGAGCGTTGTCGTAGTCGTTGACCCCGCCCCACAGGCTCTGCTCGCTGAAGTGGATCACCTCGGCGTCCGGGTTGCCGAACAGCTTCGCGCCGAGACGGGCGTTGCCGATCGGGAGAGCCTGGGTCTCCCAGTCCGTCGCCGGCGTCGCGTACCAGAGCGCGTACGGCGACAGCTGTGGGCGCGGGATCGCCCCCGCCGGCACGGCGCGGAGAGGAGCCTGCGCCGAGAACGTGCTCGCCGCGGCGGGGCGGGCGGCGAGGAACTGGGGGACGAGCGGGGCGAGAAGGGCGAGACCGCCCACCTGCAGTGCCTGGCGACGGGAAATGGGGTCCTTCATCACAGCAATCCTCCGGAGCATCGTTGATCTACTGGGGCCGTGCGGCCTCGCAGCCGATCGTGGATGCGAGGCGTCGGAGCCAGTGTGCGCCATGAAACATCGGATGTATAGCGACGATTGTCCAGAAGGTATGCCGAAAGTGTCGGCTTCAGCGCGTTCTTCTGAGCGCTTTAACCCGATGTTCCGCCGGGGGTCGAGTGGGTGACCCTGCTCGAGGGGCTATCGGATCAGGAGGAGGCGGAGCGACCGGGCGCCGCGGAATCGGGGTTCTCGCCCTCGGGCTCCGGGTCGTACAGCACGGGACGATCGATCGTCTTCGTCACGTCGGCGGGATCGACGGCGAGGATCAGCATCGCGAGGATCAGCAGCGTCACGATGAACGCGCCGCCGCCCACGACGAGTCCGAGGGCGATCGGGGTCAGCCCCTCGTAGGTGCCGTTGGCGATGGAGGCGTTCACCCGCGCGGTGAAGGCACCGGTGGAGACCAGCGTGACGACCATGGCGAACACACCGCAGCCGAGTGCGATGAGGAGCAGGTGCAGGGGCCGCAGAATGTCCCGGCGGGTGGGCTTCTCGTCGCTCATCGCTCTCCTCCGTGCTCCGCAGGAGCGGTGCTGTCGTTCGAATCGGACGCCGTCGTGACCGCGTCGGCCTGCTTCGGTGTGAGGCCGGCGATGCCGAGGAACACCGCGACGATCGCCGCGTAGCCGCCGAACATGCCGACGCCCAGGATGATGCCGGAGAGCACGAACGTGCCGGCCTCGTCGATCGTGTACTCCTGGAGGAAGCCGGACGGGATCAGCAGCAGAGCGATACCGAGCAGCACGCCCAGCGCCCCCACGGAGATCGCGTCGCGGGACAGCATGCCGCCGGCACGACGGGAGCGGATGCCTGCGAGCAGCTCGATGCCGCCGCTGACGATCGCCCAGGAGGAGACGACGACGAAGAACAGATCGTCAGACCGCCAGACGGGGATGCCGCTCACTAGGCCGGCGACCACCCCGACGGCGGCGAGCAGCACGGACGGCCAGCGCGATCCGGCCGGCAGCACCAGCCAGGCGGCGAGCACGTGCACGAGCGCCGTGAGGAACACGAAACCGCTGAAGACGGACAGACCGACGGGTGCGGAGTGATCAGACGAGAACGTGATCATGAGCGCGGCGACGGCGGCGAACAGCGCGCGCAGCAATTGCACGTGGCGCATGGTGAATGCGCGAGCAGGGGCAGACATGACGGTCCTGAGTCCTCCGGGGTGTTGCTCCCAGTCTACGCAAGGCTGCGTGGCCGCGACGCCGGGAGCCGTGCGGGGGAGGATTCGTGAAGCCCGGCGGATCTCCCCAGATCGATTGCCGGGCTTCACGACATACGCAGCAAGGGGGGCATCACTGCGTCAGGCCGGTCGTTCGCAGGCACGGGCACCCTGCCCGCGAAGACGGCCAAGTGACCCCACATGCCCACCCGGTCCCCTGAGGTACGCGCGTGCGGTCGTATGCTCACTCTAAAGCGCTGATCTTCACATACCGGAGGGGATCTGTGATGAATCTCGAAGATGACGCGCGCAGAGCCGAGCACGGTGATTTCGCGAGCGCCCTGCGCGACGCGATAAACGCCAAACCGGTGACCCTGTCCTGGCTGCAGCGGCAGCTCAAGGCGCGGGGCAACCGCGTGTCGATGGCGACCCTGAGCTACTGGCGGTCGGGCGCAAGGCGACCGGAGGGCGCGCAGTCGCTGGCAGCCCTCGCCGACATCGAGGAGCTCCTCGGACTCCGCGCCGGCGCGCTGAGCAGGATGCTCCGCTCGACCAATCGCACGGGCCCCCTCGGGCCGAACCAGTTCCCGATCGACGAGGAGGAGCTCGAGGTGGCCGTGATCGAGGCCTTCCGAGCGCTGGGGGCGGCCTACCCCGACACCTCCCGCGAGCTCACCACCCATTCGGTGACGGATGTCGGGGCCGACGGCAACGTCGCGTACAGCATCACGCGCAGCATCGTGCAGTCGACGGTGGGCACGATCACGGCGATACCGTTCCTGGAGATCACCCCGGGCGTCCGCACGCCGGCGCCGTTGCTCAAGGCCGTGTCAGGGGGGAGGATCGCGGCGCGCTACTCCCACCCGGACGGCGAGGTGCACGGTGTGCTGTTCGAACTCGACGTCCCCCTGACAGCGCCGGAGACCGCGATGGTCGAGTGGTCGGTCGAGTACCCGCCCGACTACCCGGAGACCCACGACACCGGCCACGCGCTGGCGCAGAAGGCCAGGGAGCTGCTGGTGTGGACGCGCTTCCACCCCGACGCGATCCCGGACTGGTGCGAGGAGCACATCGAGACGCCGGACGGGGTCACCATCACCCCCCTCCCGCCGCCTCGCGGGAACTCGGTCCACCTGGTGCGTCGGGCTTTCGGGCCTGGCGCGCTGGGACTGCAGTGGGGGTACGGCCCCCGCGAGGATCAACCGGGCTGATCGCCGACCGCGACCGGACGCCCCGGGGTGTTCGACCACTGGCTCCACGAACCGGGAAAGACCTTGGCCTCGATGCCGACCTCGTGCAGTACAAGTGCGGTGTGGGCAGCCGTCACACCCGAACCGCAGTACGCGGCAACGAGCGTCCCCGGCGTCACGCCGACCTCGGCGAAGGTCGCCAGGATCGTCTCCCTGTCGAGGATCTTCCCGTCCGCGTCGAAGTGCACGGGTTCGGGAAGATTGCGCGCACCGGGGATGTGACCACCCACGGGATCGAACGGTTCCGAGTCGCCTCGGTACCGATCCGCGGCCCGCGCGTCGATCAGCACCCCGGACGCCGGGAAGGCCGCGGCCTCGTCGATCGACAACGCATCGTCTCCGATCGGGTCGAGCACGACATCGCCGGACTCCGGACTCACGTCGTCCGTCGCGATGTCGAACCCCTCAGCCCGCCATGCCCTGATGCCGCCGTCGAGCACGCGCACGTCGACGCCGGCCTGCCGCAGGAGCCACCAGGCGCGGGCGGCGGCGATGCCTTTGAAATCGTCGTAGGCGACGACCGTGTCGCCGGATCGCACCCCCCAGCGACGGGCCGCGTCCTGGAGCGTGGCCGTGGACGGGAGCGGGTGGCGCCCCTCCGCGGCCTCGCCGTGCGTGGCGAGCTCGGTGTCGAGAGCGGCGAACACCGCGCCGGGGATGTGGCCCGAGAGGTAGTCGTCGTGTCCGGCGTCGGGACGATCGAGGCGCCAGCGCACGTCGATCACACGCACCGGCGCACCCCCGGTCAGCAGGTCGTTCAGTTCGACGGCACTCACGAAGTCGCTCATGTTGCGAGGCTACCGAGTCCGCAGCGGCATCGGCGCCCGGCCGTCTTCTCCCGTCACTTTCGCATCGCGCAACTGACTCGATCAGACGGCTGTTCGGTACCATCCGCGCGATTCGAACGACGACTGCGGCCCGTTAGGCTCTATCCGGCAACGTCGAGAAAGGGGCAACGATGCCCTCTCGTCTCCGGTGGATGCGTCTGCGTCCGCAGGAAGCCGCGCTCATCGCGATCACCGCGGTCTGGGGCGGCACCTTCCTGCTCGTGCACTGGGCCATGGAGCACTCCGGGCCATGGTTCTTCGTCGGCATCCGCTTCCTCATCGCCGGGCTCATCAGCGTCGTGATCTTCCGACGCGCTCTGCGCGGCATCCGCTGGCGCGACATCGGCGCCGGCATCGCGATCGGCGTCATGATCTACCTCGGCTACGGCCTGCAGACGCTGGGGTTGCAGACCATAGACAGCAGCACCTCGGCGTTCATCACCGCGATGTACGTGCCGATGGTGCCGCTGGCCCAGTGGGCCGTGTTCCGCAAGCGTCCCCCGGCCATGGCATTCGCGGGTGCGGGACTGGCGTTCGTGGGGCTGCTGTTCATCGCGGGGCCGGATGCCTTCGCCCTGACGCTCGGCACCGGTGAGATCGCGACCATGATCAGCACCCTGCCGATCGCGGCCGAGATCATCCTGATCAGCCTGTTCGCCGGGAAGATCGACCTCGGACGCATCACGATCGTGCAGCTGCTCACAGCCGGCCTGCTGGGACTGCTCACCATGCCGGTGGTCGGTGAGGGGGTTCCCGATTTCTCCTGGATCTGGGTCGGCTGCGCGGTGGGACTGGGAGCGGCGAGCTGTCTGATCCAGCTGACGATGAACTGGGCGCAGAAGTCGGTCTCCCCCACACGCGCGACCATCATCTACGCGGGAGAGCCGGTGTGGGCGGGGGTCATCGGACGCCTCGCCGGCGAGCGCCTGCCCGCGACCGCGCTCATCGGCGGCGCACTCGTCGTGCTCGGGATCCTCGCGAGCGAGGTGAAGCTCGTGCGACAGCGACAGCGACGACGTCCGCAGGAGCCCACGCCTCCGCACATCACACCGTGAGCAGCACCTTCGTGGCGCGTCGCTCGTCCATGGCGCGGTAGCCCTCCGCCGCGTCCTCGAGCGGCAGCGTGAGGTCGAACACCTTGCCCGGATCGATCTTCCGGTCCCAGATCAGCTGGATGAGCTCGGGGAGGAAGCGCCGCACGGGAGCAGGGCCGCCGTGCAGATGCACTCCGGAGAAGAAGAGCTCTTCGCCGGGGAGGGCGACATCGTGGGAGACACCGACATAGCCGACGTGGCCGCCGGGACGGGTGGAGCGGATCGCCTGCATCATCGACTCCTGCGTGCCGACCGCCTCGATCACGGAGTGCGCGCCGAGTCCGTCCGTGAGCTCCTTGATGCGGGCGACCCCCTCGTCCCCCCGCTCCTCGACGATGTCGGTGGCACCGAACTCGCGCGCCAGAGCCTGCCGATCGGCATGGCGACTCATCGCGATGATGCGCTCCGCGCCGAGCTCGCGTGCGGCCAGGACGCCCAGCAGACCCACCGCGCCGTCGCCGACGACCGCGACGGTCTTGCCCGGCCCCACCTCGGCGGCGACCGCGGCGAACCATCCGGTTCCCAGGACGTCGGATGCGGCGAGCAGAGACGGGATGAGGTCGGCGTCCGGCTGTCCTGGAGTGACGACCAGGGTGCCGTCGGCGTGCGGGATGAGCGCGTACTCGGCCTGCGTGCCGTACCTGCCCATCGGGACGACGTGCACGCACCGGGACTGGTATCCCGCTCGGCAGATCTCGCACGTGTTGTCTGATGCCATGAAGGAGCCGACCACGAAGTCGCCGACCTCCAGCGTCTGCACCTCGTCACCGATGGCCTCGACCACGCCGACGTACTCGTGTCCCATCGGATCGTGGTCCACGGGGTTCGCACCGCGATACGGCCAGAGGTCGGACCCGCAGATGCAGGTCGCGGCGATACGGATCACGGCATCGGTCGGCCGCGTGATGGTGGGCTTCTCCCTGTCCTCGACCCGGACGTCGCCTGGGGCGTGCATGACTACTCCGCGCATTCGTGATGCTCCTTCTGTCGCGTGACCCCCAGTCAACTCCGATTCCACGGCGGATGGGAGGTACTGAGGGAACCCCTCGGAATCCGCTCCACGGGGAATACTCCGCAGCAGGCCGCGTTGCACCCGGCATGATTGAAAGTTCAACCGTCGCTCCGGTCGCGACGGAACGCACCCGCGTCCGCGTCCCGCTGCGATTCGGCGACGGCTTCTCCACGACCGCCGACGTGGTCACCTTCGACGGGCTGGCCGACGGCCGCGAGCACCTGCTGCTCGGGCTGGGCGACTGGCGGGCGGCGATCGATCGCGCGGAGGAC
>NZ_QOAY01000313.1:0-16495 GCF_003314775.1 Microbacterium sp. H6
CTCGGCGCCTACTCCGCGCCGGCGGCCCCTCCCGCATACCCGGCAGCCGCGCCCGGACAGTCCACGGACGCCTACCCCGGCGTCGCACCCGCCTACCCCGGCACCACGACGGGCTACCCCACCGCTGCCCCCTACGGGCAGCCGGTCTCCGAGGAGCCGAAGAAGCTCTCGGTCCTGGGGCTCGTCGGTCTCGGTGTCGCTGCGCTCGGCACGATCCTGGTCTTCATCCCGGTCGTCGGGTTCATCGGCTTCGTGCTGCTCGCGGCCGCCTTCGTCGTCTCGCTGATCTCGCTCTTCCTGAAGGGCAAGAAGTGGCCGGGCATCGCGGGCCTCGTCCTCGCGGTCGTCGGCACCATCATCGGGATCATCATGTCGTTCGTCTACCTCTTCGCCTTCGCACAGGGCGTGAGCGAGGAGATCGACAAGCTGCCCACCTCCTCCCCCTCGATCGAGGCATCGGCACCGCCGGAGAGCGAGGGGCCCGACGCCGGTGTGCGTCCGACCTCGCCGGAAGTGGCGCAGGGACTGACCGCCATCCTCGCCTCGTCGGGCGCTGAGGGGTACACGGAGCCCCAGGTGTCCTGCCTCGCCGATCTGCTCGTGGCCTCGGATCTCGACAACGCGACGTTGCGCACGATCGCGGACAGCGACGGCAATCTCACCGACACGGACGCTCTGTACGGTGTCGCCGAGGTGCTCAGCGATACCGAGGCGATCACGGCCTGCCTCGTTCCCTGAGCGACGTCAGCTCAATTCAAGAAGGCCTCGAGGGCAATGCTCTCGAGGCCTTCTTCGTGTGATCTAACCGGTATTCGACACAGGGGCGTCCCCGGCGCTACCGTCATCTTTGACGGCCGCCCCTCGCAGAACGGCCGGCGTCGCGAGGACGACCTCACCACGCAATCGCCGACCGAGAAAGACGCACGGGAACGCCTGATGACAACACCTGCCGGCTGGTACGACGACGGCTCCGGGAACCGACGGTGGTGGGATGGGCTGAGCTGGACGGAGCATGTCGTCACCGGGCACCCCGCTGCCGTCACGGAATCGGAGGTCACGACCTCGACTGCCGAGGACGCGCACGTCGCTGCTGACCCGACGGCGCCCGCAGCGGCGACGGACCCCGGGGTCCCGACGACCGCCGCCACGGGTCAGCCCCTCGGGACCGTGGCCGACCTCGAACCCGCGCCCTTCGCCCCGCCGTACACGCTCGCGCACCAGATGCCTGCCTTCCCCGCCGGGACGGTGCCCTCGAACGGTGCGATCTCCGCTCCATACGGCGGGTATCCGGCAGCCTCGTGGCCCACGCCTTCCACCCCGCAAGCCCGCCCCGGCGTCCCTGTCGTGGGCATCATCGGCCTGGCAGCCGTGGTCATCGGCGTCGTCTGCGCATGCATCCCCGTGATCGCGATCGCCGGGTGGGCACTCCTCGCCGTCGGGTTCGTGATGTCGCTCGTCTCCCTGTTCCTGCGCGGGCGGAAGTGGCCGGGCATCACCGGTCTCGCCCTCGCTGTGATCGGAGCCGTGCTCGCGGCTGCCGTGTCGCTGCTGCTGCTCGCCGCGACATCGTCGGACGGTGCTTCGTCCGCGATCCCGAGCGAACGGCCGACGGATGGAGGCACGTCCACGGAACGTCCGGACCCGTCCGCGATCGAGGGCGCCGAGATGACGACCTTCGCCGATCTCGAGGTCGGTGACTGTCTGCCCCTGGTCGTGTACGACGAGGACGAGCTCGTCTTCGAGCTGCCCGTCGTGCCCTGCGAGCAGCCGCACACCGACGAGGTCTTTTTCATCTACGACGTGGAAGACGGTGAGTTCCCGGGCGACGACGCCCTCACCGAGACCGCGTGGAACGGCTGCTACGAGGCGTTCCAGGCGTACGTCGGCACCTCGTACGAGGCCTCGGAGCTCGACTTCTACAACTACCAGCCGACGAAGGGCACGTGGATCCGGGAGGGGGACCGCACCGTGCAGTGCATCCTCTTCAGCTATGACGATGTGACCGGCACCCTGCGGGACTCCGGTCGCTGACCACAACGATACGAAGAAGGCCCCGGATCGCTCCGGGGCCTTCTTCGTGGACTCAGTCCTCGGTCTTGCGCTTGCGCCAGCGGATACCCGCCGAGATGAAGTCGTCGAGGTCGCCGTCGAACACCGCAGCCGGATTGCCGGATTCCTGGCCGGTGCGGAGGTCCTTGACCAGCTGCTGGCCGTAGAGGAAGTACGAGCGCATCTGATCGCCCCAGCTCGCGGTGATGTTGCCCGCGAGTTCCTTCTTCTTCGCAGCCTCCTGCTCCTTCTGCAGCAGCAGGAGTCGCGTCTGCAGCACGCGCATGGCGGCGGCACGGTTCTGGATCTGCGACTTCTCGTTCTGCATCGACACGACGATGCCGGTCGGGAGGTGCGTGAGGCGCACGGCGGAGTCTGTCGTGTTGACCGACTGCCCACCCGGGCCGGAGGAGCGGAACACGTCGACGCGGATGTCGCTCTCCGGGATGTCGACCTCTGTGGCCTCTTCCATCAGCGGGATGACCTCGACGGCGGCGAACGACGTCTGCCGCTTGTCGGCGGAGCCGAACGGACTGATGCGGGCGAGACGATGCGTTCCGGCCTCGACCGAGATGGTGCCGAAGGCGTAGGGAGCGTCGATCTCGAAGGTCGCGGACTTGATGCCGGCGCCCTCCGCGTAAGACGTGTCCATGACCTTGACGGGGTACTTGTGCCGCTCGGCCCAGCGCAGGTACATGCGCATCAGCATCTCGGCGAAGTCCGTGGCGTCATCGCCGCCGGCCCCGGAGCGGATCGTGATGATCGCGGAGCGCTCGTCGTATTCGCCGTCGAGGAGCGTCTGCACCTCGAGCTGGTTGATCAGATCGGTCAGCGCAGCGAGCTCCGTGCGGGCCTCCTGCGCTGAGTCCTCGTCGCCCATCTCGTTCGCGAGACCGACCAGCACTTCCAGGTCGTCGAGACGCTGGGCGATGCCGGTGATGCGGGCGAGCTCCGACTGGCGGTGGCTGAGGGCGCTGGTCACCTTCTGCGCGTTCTCGGTGTCGTCCCAGAGGTCGGGAGCGCCGGCCTCCTCGCTGAGACGCGCGATGTCGTCGCGGAGACGGGAGACATCGACGACCTCGCTGATGTCGCCGAAGGTGTGCCTGAGCGCCTGGATTTCGGCGGAGAGATCTAGTTCGAGCATGACACCTCAGCCTAACGTGCCGCCTGCCCGCACGGGGACGCCATCGTCCGGGAGCTCCGGGCAACGGGAGTAGCGTGAAGTCGTGAGCAGCGCATCGACGGTCCTTCGGCAGTTCGGACCGATGGTGTATCTGCCGACGATCCTGTTCTCGCTCGGCGAGGGTGCGGTGATCCCGCTCATCCCGGTGCTCGCCGTCTCCATGGGAGCGGACGTGGCGTTCGCCGCCCTCGTCGCCTCCTGCCTCGTCATCGGCCAGCTGTGCGGGAACCTCCCCGCCGGATGGGCGGTCGGCAGGATCGGCGAGCGCTACACCATGGTGATCGCCGGGGTGATCTCGATCGTCGCCGGCATCGGAATGGTGTTCGCGCCGTCGCTCGGTGTGCTGGCGGCTTCGGTGTTCCTGCTGGGCATCTGCGCGGCGGCCTTCGGCCTCGCCCGGCATGCGTTCATGACCACGCGGGTTCCTGTCGCCTTCCGCGCGCGGTCGCTCTCGCTGCTCGGCGGGAGCTTCCGCCTCGGCATCTTCGTCGGTCCGTTCATCGCGGCAGGACTGCTTCAGCTCTTCGGCAGCGAGAGCGCAGCGATCTGGTTCTTCCTCGGCTGCCTCGTGGTGATGGTCGCGCTGGTCCTCTTCGGGCCCGATCCGGAGAAGATGGTCCCGCCGGTCACGACGGCCACGCGCGAGCGCTATGCGGAGGACTCCGGCGAGGCCGTGAGCGGTTCGATCCCCACGGTCGAGCGCCTCGGCATCTTCCAGACGATGTGGCGCCAGCGTGCGGTGCTCGGACGCCTCGGCCTCGCCGCCGCTTCGCTCTCCGCCGTCCGGTCGGCCCGCCAGGTCGTGCTCCCCCTGTGGGGGCTGTCCCTGGGGTTGGACGCCTCGACCATCTCCCTCGTCGTCGGCGTCTCCGGGGCCATCGACTTCGCGCTCTTCTATGCGAGCGGCCAGGTGATGGACCGCTTCGGCCGGCTGTGGGCGGCGATGCCGGCGATGGTGCTCATGGGAGCGGGTTTCCTGGCGCTGTCGTTCACGCACGACGGGGATGCGGCTGTGCTGTGGTTCGGCATGTTCGCCGCTGTCCTGGGCGTCGGCAACGGACTGTCCAGCGGCATCCTGCTGACTCTGGGGGCGGATGTCGCGCCGAAGCGGGATCCCGCCGCCTTCCTCGGTTCGTGGCGCACGCTCACCGATGCCGGCGGCGCGATCGCCCCGCTGCTCGTCTCGGGGATCACGGCCGTGGCTTCGCTCCCGTTCGCCGCGGCCGCCATGGGCGTCATCGGCCTGGTGGGTGCTCTCGGCTTCCTGCGCTGGATCCCGCAGTTCGTCCCCCGAGCACGACCCGAGTCCAGCGAAGAGCCACCGGAAGGAGACCCGGAATGATCCCGAACCTCGAGGCGGATGCTCATCGCCTCGTCTCGACCTTCGTCCCCCGATCCGCACGAGACCGCGCAGCGCAGGCGGACTTCGCCTCGTTCTTCGATGCCGACGGCGGGCCTGTGCACCGTGAGGCAGGCCCTGACCACCTCACGGCATCATGTGTGGTGTTCGATGCCACGTTCCAGCACACGCTGCTGGTGTTCCACCGCAAGGGGCAGTTCTGGGTGCAACCGGGAGGCCACGTCGAGGACGGCGACGCATCGGTCATGGCCGGCGCGCTGCGGGAGCTGCGTGAGGAGACCGGCATCGTGGTGGACCCGGTGAACCCGCCGCTCGCCTATGACCTCGACCACCACGGCCTGTCTTCGCGCTTCGGCGCATGCGCCTCGCACCTCGACATCGGGATCGCCGTCGTGGTCGACCGAGAGTCGGCGCTCACCGTGAGCGAGGAGTCGGAGGACCTACGCTGGTGGCCCGTCGATGCCCTGCCAGCGGAGGTGCCACCCCAGCTCGTGCCCCGTCTCACCGGACTGCTCACGCAGCTGCAGAGCCCCCGCTGAGCGGGGTTCTCACCGCAGCGCCGTGCGGCTGGTGGCCGTCGACTCGAGCGGGACTCCGTCAGGCACGAACACGGATACCAACGGCGGATGCCATTGTGCGGCGACGGTGACGCGCGCCGTGACGCCGTCGGGCGTTCCGGCAGCGGTGAGCGAAGCATCGCCCGGCACCGCTACCACGAGCGACGCGGCCTGTTCTTCGACACCGGCGTCGGTCAGCTCGGCTCGCGCGCCGCCGTCGCGAACCACCAGCGTGAACCCGTCAGCCCCGGCGAGCGCTGCGGAATCGGCGAGCGCATCCAACCGCTTCTGGGCGATGTAAAGGTCGGTGGCACAGACACACACGAAGAGCACGGCCAGCGCGAGCAGCACATACCCGAGTGTGAGGAGCAGCACACTCCCCTCGTCGTGCTCGATCCCGGCGCCGAGGGTGCGACGGCCCGGCGTCACCGTTCGGTACCCCACTGTCTGGACATCTTCTGCACGGCCTCGGCCTGAACGGCGACGGCGGTTGACCTGTCGAGGCCGATCACCTCCGGCATCAGGGGCAGCCGTACCCGCGTGGAGACGGAGACGACGATCGTCGCGCCAGCCGCCGGGCACTCGAGAGACTGCGGTGTGCAGGAGAGCGTCAGGTCGACCGTGTCCTCGTCCAGACCGTACTCCTCGACGATGCCGGCGAGCACAGCGTCGCTCCGTTCCGCGGCCGTCGTCGCGTCCGGAGCACGGGCGATCACACGGGCGATGTGCCGCGCTGCCGCCTCCGCTCCGAAGGTCTGCTCCTGGATGGTGCCGAGCGCGATCACGAGGTAGATGAGCGGGACCAGCAGGATCACCCCGGCTGCGATGAACTCGAGGGCAGCCGATCCCTCGTCATTCCTCCCCGAACGTCTCGGCAGGTGCATGCGCCTCCACCTCCATCGCGAGGGGAATGCCGATCAACCCCAGCAGGGGGAACGTCGTACGGACTCGGACGTCGACCGTCTCGTGCGGTGCGATACCGGAGACTCCGATGCGGACGTCATCGGCGTACTCCGACCCGACCGCGCGCGAGATGACCTCCCGGGTGACATCCACGCCCTCCTGCGGCGTCGTGTCGGCGAGTGCAGCGTGGTAGGCCCCCTCGACGGCGGCATCGTGGACCACGTTGCGCACGTACACCGCGAATGCGAGCTGCAGCACCGCGAGCGTGAGCGCGGTCAGGAGGGTGCCCACGAGCACGAACTCCACCGGAGCCGACCCGCGATCATCCGCGCACACACGCCGGTCGTCCATCTCAGAGTCCCGACACCCGCTGGATCGCCTGCTCGAACAGCGACGTGAGCGCGGGGCCCGCGACGGCCCAGATGAGCACCACCAACCCGGCGGTCATCAACGTGACAAGGACCCAGCCAATCGTAGACTTTCACACATGACGAAACGCGGGGGCATCTACGCCCGAATCTCGAAGGCGGACAAGTCCGTCCCCAAGACCGAGATTCAGGTTGAAATCTGCATGAGGCTTGCCGAGGATGACGGCGTGACCGTTGACCCCCGTCACGTCTTCGTTGACGACGGTATCGCGGCTTCGGGGCGCAACATCGATGACACCACGCTAGAGAACCGCCCCGATGCTCGCCGCCTTCTCGATGTGATGCGCGCCGGGGAAATCGATGTGCTGTACTCCGTGGAGGGTGAGCGCCTGGCGCGTACGTACCTGGACGGCTTGCAGTTCATCCAGGCTTCGACACAGGGCGGAGTGACCTGGCACCTGGACACTGACGGCAGGCTCGACCCCAGCACCCCGGCGGGTGAGGAGACGGCGGTATCGATCTTCGCGTCTGGACGCCGCGAGGGCCGCGTTCGTCTGGCACGGCAGAAGCGCCGCTACGACCGCGAGCGCGCGAACGGCATGCCGATCTGGACGGTACGTAGCTTCGGCTTCGAAGACCGTATCCACATCCGCGAGAGCGAGGCCGTGCACATCAGGAACGCCGTGCGCGATTACCTCGACGGGAACGCGAGCATGACCGCAATCGCGCATCGCTGGAACGCAATGGGACTCAAGACGGACGGGATGGGGCGCGAGCGCCGGGGCCGCTACGACGATGAGCCGACTCCGGCTCGCGGGTACTGGACGACAACGACTGTTCAGCGCTTGCTTCTCAAGCCACGGAACGCGGGCATCCTCATACACAAGGGGGCCGAGCTTCCGAACTCGAAGATCGAGCCGATCATCACCCGCGCAGAACTCGAAGAACTTCAGGCCCGAGTGAAGCTCGGAACGCCGGTCGGCGCTCGGGCGAAGTCCCCGCTCGGGGGCATCCTCCGTTGCGAATGCGGTGCACCGATGCACTTCACTCAGTCCTACTCTCAGCGCAAGGGCGGGCCGCGCAACGTCTACGACATCTACAAGTGCAGCCAGACGGCGTTCGACAGGACCCGGCGTCACGCAAGCATCCGCAGCACGATCGCAGAGAACGAGGTCGCGCTTCAGGTCATGGGCTTCATGTCCATCGGGTACGGCATCCAGGATGAGGCACCGACGTACGGCGTTCAGCTTGGTGAGATTGCAGAGAAGCTCGCCGCTCTCGATGAGCAAGAGTCCCGCGCCGAGGATGCGCTCATCGAAGGGCTGGGGAACAAGGCCCGCATGAGGGGGAAGCTCGAAGTCATCCGCGCAGAGCGCGCCGAGCTTCGCGCCGAGCGTGATCGGGTCGAAGCGAACCGCGTTGGCGGGAACGTTTTTCGAGTCATGTCGAAGCTTCAACACGTCATGGAAGGCATCGTCTACGGGGAAGACACTCCCCCTTCAGAACTCGAAGCCGACGCGATCGAGAAAGTAGTCGAGGCGTTCAACGAGGTTCCACTGGAAGACATGCAGGCGCTGATTCGGGCGCGGTTCGTCTGCCTCGTGAAGGTGGGCGGGCGCGGTGCCGAGCGCGTGAGGGTTATCCCGGGGCGCATCATCCCGAACACATGAGAAAGGCCCCGGGGTTACCCGAGGCCTTTCCTTACTCTGCGCGCCGTGCGAGCAGACCGCCTATCGCTAAGCCGACTGCCGCGAAGAATCCGATCGTGGTCCCGAGCGCGATCACGCGACGCCCACCATGCTGGGAACGTACACATACACGCCCTCGAACGTCATGACACCGTTCGACTTGAACTCGCGGTAGCCGAGGTTGCGAATCGCGGTGTAGAACTTCGGGCCGCTCTTCGCGCCCACGTTGTTCTGATCACACCATGCCGCGTACCGGGCGTAGAGCGTCGAGCGAGGCACGCGGTAGCTCGCATTCCCGGCGTCCGCGTACACGAGTTCGTCGGCATCCATCCACTCGCGGATCGGATCAGACTCGCGAGCGAAGCGCTCGCGTGCCTCGCTCGCTGCACCGACGATCTCGAAGTATCGTGCCGGTTCCTGGATCACTTCGTCAGTCGGGCGACCGTTCGCGTCGAAGACCTGCTTCGGCTCTGTGCGGTAGTAGAGCGCACGTAGCGCGTTCATCGCCTTGTTGAAGATGCCCGGAACCTCAGCGTGTAGCGCGGCCTCGTCGAACGGCTTCGAGCGATCCACCTGTATATCGAAAGGAAGAATCGTCCAGCGCCGGAAGTATGCGCCCGATGTGTTCGCGCTCTGCCACACCTTGTTCGTGCTGAACACCGGCACGGCGAATGGGCGGAACGGGAACGCATCCTTCCCCTTCCGCTCGTGCGACATCGTGTCGCCACCCGTGATCTGAAGGAAGAGACTCGTGTCATCCATGTAGCTCGAATCGATGTCGCCGACGATGTTCGCGGCCTTGCCGTACAGGCTCGATGCGGCGAACCGATTCTCGGTCAGCGACTTCAGGCTTTCGGCCGAAATGTTCTCGCGCCCCAGCATCTTTTCGAGCACGCGCAGGAAGGTGCTCTTGCCGGTGCCCTCTCGACCGAGCAGAAGGAAAGCGGTCTGAAGAGGGTTGCCCGTCATGAGTAGGTACCCCAGCGACTCCCACAGCAGGCCGTGAACCTCTTCGGGCAGAACAGAGTACAGCCACGCATCGAAGTTCGGGCACGTCGCGCCCGCGTCATATTCGAACGGAAGCTGAATCATGGATCGGTGCACAGGATCGTGACTTGCGAAACGCTCGGCGGCGTCCGTCTCGCGCCACAGATAAACCCCGTTACGGAGATTGATCAGCGGGCACCACGGTTCCGGCTCTTCTGCGGTGAGGTGCTTCGTCAGGGGCATGTAGCGCACGAGACGCTCGACAACCGAGCCTCGTGCGATCGTGTAGTCGTTGCGCAGCACACGCGCCACGCGGCGATCGATCACGTCGGGATCGGGACGGAAGACGCCGCCCTGATACGACCACAGCGAGCCGTCAGGGCCGACCGCCACCCCTTCGCTTACGTGCACCGCAAGAGAGTTCGGCTGAAACTTGCCGTTCTTGTCGAAGGCATCCTGGGCCTTGATCTTGTTCGGAGCCTTGGAGATCATCGCGCGACCTCAGTCTCGAGCGGCGTCCAGGGGAAGACGCGGTGCACGCCTTCAAGGATCATGTCGTGAATCTCGGTAGCGGTGAGGGCGTCGTTCATCTCACCGAGCCACAGGTTGTACTCCGGGTCGTAGATGTAGCTCACGCCGTCAATGCGCAGCGTCTCGTTCAGCCCGGTTTCGGTGTACTGGGGAATGTCACCCTGCTGGTTCTCAGCAGGCGTGGATAGGTCAGACATAGTGTCTTCGCCTTTCGATTTGGTGTCGGGGTTATCGACTCTCTCGGGAATGGGGGGCGGCAGCACGGCGAAGCATCCACCGCCCCATGACCCCGACGAGAGCCACGCTGAAAGGAGCGCACCCCTATTCTACCGAAACTCAGGACTGTGAGGAATGCGCAAGATTGGTGCAAACTACTGCACAATATGACCGTGTCAAGCTGCCCCGAACATTGCCCTGAAACTGCCCTGCACCATTTGACTCTAGGAAATTGTTGAATACGTTGGGGTACTTTTAGGGTCGATCTGGGGCAGAGAGTAGGGCAGGCAGGTCCGCTCCATGACTGGAAAAGGGCGACTAGGGTAGTGATACTGAGAAGAATCCCTACCAGCCCGAACCAGCCCAGGAACGCAGTGCGCGGAGACAAATTACCCCGCTGCCCCAGGCATCAACGTGACCCTATTCTCGCACATCAGGCATGGCTCAATACAGCTCGGGAACCGGATCGTTACATCTCAAAGTTTAGTGAAGATACTCTTGCGTGCGTTTATATAATAGACACCGTCCGAATGCATCTGCCGCGACACGAACTCGGATCACCGACAGATCTCGCGCGCATTCACGCGTGCCCGTTCAGCGGAACTGGTCAAGGGCTAGGCCTCGCCCAGACGTCTGCGCCGTCGAGCCCTCGCAAACCTCCGCTATACCCTCCTCTGATTCCCCCGGGGCATCGTACGGAGAGAGCTTCTCGACCACACGCTCCCGTCGCAGACGGACACTCCATGGTGTACCGCTACTCTGATCTCAAAAGGAGAGGGGCAGTGTGGCCAGCTACAGCATGTCGCCGTATGCCATTTCAGCGGCACCCAGGTACGCGCGCGACGGAGAACGTCGTCCGATCACGGATCTCGATGGGAGCGGCGTAACGTTCCAGAGTGTTATCAATGGAGTGCTCGATAGCATCAGCGGTGATCAACCGCACATCGACGGGGACGATTCAAGCCGCGCCGTTCGCGTGAAGGGGATGCGGCAAGAGAGCACGTTCACCTTCGCTGAGCTCGGTGTTGGGCGGGCCGGGGTCGAGGGCACCCTCTACCGGCATGACGACGATCCAGTGCCATACAAAGCCGAGGACCACAACGAAGCTCTGGTGCGGAGCGTCTTTGCGTTCCCCGCTGGCGGATACGAAGTGTTTTGGATGAACGAGCGAGCTAGCAATAGCTCCGCACTCTCCGACCTTGCGAAACGGCTAAAGACGGCCTTCCGGGACGTGGCGCCGGACATGACCGTGAAAATCAATCCTGTCGTCGCCTGGAGCGCAGTCATGGCTTGGGCTGAGCAGGTTCCTGTCAAGGAACTCAGGTTCGACGCACCACAGGACGGCAGTAGTCAGGCCATGGGAGCCAACGGCTCCCATGGAAAGATCCGTGTCTCGATCAAGCCTCAGGGAATGAAGCTCAACCGCTTGGTTCGTCACGAGGGCCCGGACCGCAATCTAGTCTTCGGATTTCTCAGCGAGGTTCCGGGGGTGCGCGACGATCTGAGCGCTGACCGTCTGATTCAGGATGGCTGGGAGGCTTCGGTGGCCTTCGAGACTCCGAGTGGTCACCAGCGCTCTTTCACTCTGGGCCTGGGAGAATCGGCCCCCTCTCTGATCTACAACGTCGGACCCGATCAATCAAACCTCCAGCAGCCGATTCGTCCGACGAACCTTGAGTTCGCCGCGGCATGTGACTCGTTCCTCAATGACGTTCCCGAGATCTCCCAGGGGGCTCCGTCGGTGGGTGCTGCGATACTTCAGGGGCTGCACGAGTAAGGAGGTAGAGCGATGAAGGGCGTTTCGGTCTGGCGGATAATCCGCGATCAGTTCCACTCCGGCGATATCCCCCGAAGCGTGGCCAGGACAGGGCTTGACTACCTACAGCTCTTCTGGGTGTTGCTTGCTGTCGGCATCGGGATTGCGTTCTTCTTTGCTGCGCCGGCTACTGACCCGGGTGCGGCGGTGCTCGCCGCGAACGCGGTCTTTACCGCTCTGAGCGTGACGATGGCGATGCTCTTCTGGCCGCGAGCAATCAACGCGAAGAACACCCCGGGATACAACACCAGTGATGACCGGTGGCACGTCTACCGGCTGACGACTCAACTGTTCTGGACGGTGCTCGTTGGAATCACTGCGACCGGCCTAGCCGTGGCTCAACTGGCGATCCCGACGTGCTGGCTCCTCAGCAGCTACGTATCGGCCCTGACAGTAGCCCTCACTGCATACCAGGTCCTCCTCTTGGGCCAGTCTGTGTTCCGGCTTTACGCAGCCACCTTCTGGATGAAAGAGGCCTAGCCGTCTCCGTCCTCGGCTTCTAGGCGGAAACCGTACTTCTGAAGCGTCTTGCGAGCATCCCGCCTCGATTCGGAGTCGATCGGCCCGTTTGCGATCTCTCGCACGACTACTATCGCCTGAGGCGAGGGTCTCCCCCGGGCTCGCGAGCAGATTGGTTTCGTCGGACTAATTCTTGTCGGTCATGCTCGCCCTGCTCGGGGTCGCGTCAAAAACGATGGCTGGGTGAGAGTGCCATCAGAACCCCGATCGGCCTCAAATCACCCTCTCAAAAGTATCTCGCAAAACCTCTTGCTTTGAGAGTCGAGTATTGAGAGACTAAACCCATGGCAATCATCGGGTACACGCGCGTCAGCACCAAGGATCAGGACACCGCCTTGCAGGATGCGGCGATGGCTGAGGCGCAGGTGGATCGGCTCTACACCGACCACGGCGTGAGCGGCACGCTGGCATCGCGTCCGGAGCTGGACAAGGCTCTCGACCGTCTCGACCGCGGCGACACCTTCGTCGTGTGGAAGCTCGACCGGCTGGGGCGCAACACGAAGAACGTGCTGGAGGTCATCGAGGATCTGATCGATCGTGGAGTGACGTTCAAGAGTCTCACCGAGCAGATCGACCTCAGTGCCGGACCCATGGGAAAGGCGATGCTGACGATCCTCGCGGCATTCGCGGAGCTAGAGCGCGCGACCATGATCGAGCGCACCCGCGCCGGACTCGACGCAGCGAAGGCACAGGGCCGCGTGGGGGGTCGCCCCTCGAAGGTGGACGCGAAGAAACTCGCCACGATCAAGAAGCTCCTGGCGTCCGGTGAGCACAGTCGCGCCGAGATCGCGAGCATGATCGGGATCTCCCAGGCGACGCTCTATCGGGTCATTGGGTCGCTCTGACCACTGCCCCCGGGCTCGGACGGCGGAGCCTCGACCGCGAGAAGCGGGGCTCCGGCAGCCAAGGGAGGTTGCGGCTCGCTCCCGCTCCAGGGCAGCAGCTCACCGTCATTTGAGACTTCGACGCGAAGCCGCTCGAATCCATTCATGACGTTTTCGAACTGGTAGTCGGCGCAGTACTGAGCGATGGCATCGTCTACGCCAGGGAGCCGGGTGAGAATCGCCAGTCTGGCGACTAGTTGAGAGACGTCGGCGATGAGACCAATGTGGCTGTCGTCCGCGATCTGAGGACGGTTGTAGTGCTTGATCGAGTTATAGGTGTCGGCAACAAGCCGAGCGAGCCCCGGGATGCTGAACCGGAACCGCGTGAGGTCTGTTGGAACCGCGTGTAGTGCCCGGAGCACGTATGTGGCCGTAGTCGCAGTCTTGGGTTTATCCGGGTTCCTGTACGTCACGTGTTCACCCTCGACCGGATCGAGAAGGTGGCCGATGGCTTCGAGGCTGATGTTCGCTCCGACGATAACGTCCTCCGCGGTGAACCACTCTCGATTCAATAGCGATACGAGCGGCTGGATGGCTCTCGACCACTCCTTTTGCATGCCTGCCCACTCCGCCAAAGCGTGCGCCGTGAAGCTATCGGCGGAAGCGATTGGACGCTCTCGGGAGTCATCCGTGCTCGATGGCTGGAAGCGATCCCAGGTGGTTTCACGCAGGACGAGATCGAGGAACGGGAGGTGAATCGGTGCGTTCTCGAAGTACTGCGGCGAGGGCATCGTGCTGTCCTGCACCTGGTGATGACGGAACCGCAGTGGCGTTCCGAACACCAAGACGAGGAGGTCTCTCACGACGCGCTGAGTCGCCAAGTGCACCGCCGGTGGTTGAGGCGGATCGAAGGTGCTGGATAGCGTCACCCACTCATCGACTCCGACACCCGCACCTGGCTCTCGCCCTTCCCAGTCGGTCCCAATTGACATCGCGGCCGCACCTTGCTCCCAGGAGACATCGGCAGTGCTTTCGACTCGAATAGTCAGACCCTTCGTGATCGCGTAGTCGTTCGTATGATGCTCGATCCTTGTTGCCGTGAAGCCGGTCCACTCCCGCAGCCCGTCAACGCGCGAGCGGATCGTGTCAACAGCGAACGGCTGATCGATTGTTCGCATGCCGAGGACGACGCTCGCCGCTACGAATCGACCAACCGCGAGATCTCGCCCGAAGTGTCGTGTGCGCCCGGAGACTCGGCACCCGTAGAGCGTCACTTCCAGGTCGTCACCCTTGAATTGGAAGGCATCCGGGAGCGCATCTGACTCAAACCATCGCTTTGCGGAGGAGAACTGCTCACCACCTCCGGACATCATGTACGGCACCTCCACGAGCAGGCCGTTCTTGGGGGTGAGCGTGAGCGTGGCGACGACATATGGAGTGCCGTCCACACCATCGATGAGCAGACCGGCGTATGCCTTGTCGGCCTCGATGTGCTTCGTGAGCGCCATGCTTCCTCCTAACGTTCCCGCAACCGTAGCGAACGCTCCAGCCATACTGATGAGATGAGACGAGTTACGTGCGCCGTCGCGATCATCGCGCTGTTCGTACTTTCGGGGGCGGTGCTCGCTGCGTGCACCTCCAGTCCCACTGTCACACCCGCTTGCGAAGACGCCATGATCGCCGCCGAGCAGGAGACGGGCGAGAGCGAGACCGCGATCCTTGCCACACTCGATGAGTGCGCGACCGCGGAGGATTGGATCGTTGGCTTGCAGGCACACCCCACAGCGGGTTCGTTTACCTCGTACACGCGAACCGAGGCAATCGAGTTCCTGGATCTCGCTTGCATTCGACGGATTGATGCAGGCGTCTGCATCGACGCCGCTGAGCAAGGACACCTCACCTTCGAGCTGGACGATCCACGTCTGCCTGAGCTTCAGGTGCCGCGCCCTTAACCCCTGCGGGTCACTACCCTGGGACCGTGGACACCGAGCCCAAGCACGCGCCGACGATTGCAGAACTGAAGCTGTTCATGAACGAGTGCATGCGCTACTTCGATCGACCGAAGATGCGCGTCCCGGAGACCAACAGGCGGCAGATGCTGACGCTCTACGGGCCGTGCGTACAGGTCATTCGCTTCAACCGCTCCGTCGCGATCCTCGATGAGCGCAACCACCACATCGAGGTGCGCGTACTCGCGCGGTCAGCGCTGGAGTACGCCGCAACAGCCCAGTACGCCTATCTGCGAGTCGATGGCATCGACCGGCTGCGAAAGGGTGCAGCCATCCATCAGCGCGAACTGATGGAGCGCATGGCGAAGTGGACCGACGACCCCGAGTATCTGCTGATGGTGGACGACGTCCACGTCCCCGAGACGGCTAAGGCGATGCCCTCCGTGGCAGATGTCTTCCGCACGCTCGATCCAGAGGGGAAGGTGTTCGAGTCCGCCTACGCGCTTCTATCGCAATCGACCCATGTTCGCGCGTCCTCTCTCACGCAGTACTTCAAGAGGAGTGGCGACTTCGTGGGCTTGAACCCCGGGGTCGAGGAAGACCCCTTCCAACACTTCACGATGACCACGCTTGCTCTCGCGACGATGGCCGTCACTTGGATCATGGCGCGGATCTCGTCCGATGAGACGATGCTCGAATGGCTCGATCAGAAGTCCGATGCGCTGGGCCTTCCCCTGCGGTATGACCAGGACTGGCCAGAGGCGCAGAGAGCCCACAAAGACTTGTAGGAGCGCGCTTCGCTGCCCCTGTGCGCCGTCCGCATCTCTTTGAAGCAGAAACCCTGGCGTGGAGTCATCGCGTATAAGGAATATCCTCTCGTCGGGCTCAAGGTCTACGAAGCGTATCGTTCCGATTTCTCGTTCAGAGCAGACCGACCAGAGCATGGAAGCGCCGCTAGAGACGTCGTCGATCTCGCGCGGCACCACCGTGTTGCAGCGCTCAGTGTATAAATTCACGTTGAGGTAGGTCGCCTGTGCGCTTTACTGACGGAACCCTTGCGCTACTCGTCGAGGGCAGCGAGCAGTTCTGCTGTACTGAGGTCGAATGCACGCGCGATGCACCACCAGGATTCCAACGAGCCGCGGGAGGCGGGCTTGTCAGGCCGTCGGTTTCGTGCGCTCCCCGTCTCCATGGCTATCAGCGTCGCCCTACTGACGCCCGAGTACTCCGCTAGCTGGTCGTAGGTCCAGCCCCGAGATGCGCGCAGCTGGCTGAGGCGCAGTCGGAGTGCTTCGAAGTTCGGTGTGTCGCGAGGAGTGGTCACCTACCCAGGTCACGGCACTTCGTCAAACATTGCAGTGTGGAAAGCCACACTACCAGGCTGGAAAGCCATACCACCTCTCATGACGCCTCAAGGCTCCGGAGCCGATCAGAAAGACAACATGACAACCAGTACCGCCGCACCGACAGTGCGCGACACGTTCGGCTGATGGCGCTCATCGAAATTCCCCAGAGTTGCTCATCGGAATTCCTCAGGTCGCGTGG
>NZ_QOAY01000238.1:0-1227 GCF_003314775.1 Microbacterium sp. H6
GGCTCACGTGGGCCAGTTCAGAGCGACATCCCTGGGCCACTTCAGCTTGACATAGCCAGGCATGTCTGGTTCCTTTCACCCAAAGCAGGCCGTGCAGGCGCAGTGGGGGACGATGATGGGCCGACGCGTGCACGCCGGTGTGGGGGGTGTGTGGTGGCTGCCCTGGAATCGGGTTCGCGCACATGGGGCAGTCGGGATCAGTCGGTGCGATCGATGTCATAAATCCAGCCACTCAGCGTCGAGCGGAGCGCAGCGCACCACACGCAGACCTCCACGTGACATACGTCTGCGCCGCAACTGCACGACTCCCAGATGTGTTCATGCGTCTGTTCGGTCATCGTTTGGTCACCCATTGAGGATCCAGAGCCCATACACGAACCACCCACCAGCGAGGGCACCCGCGACCCCGGAGGACACGGCGGTGAATACCGCCCACGCTCGGGTGTCACGGAGGGGCACGAGGCGGATGGGTCTCGTGTCGGCACGCTCCACCGGGATGCTGTTCGAGGTCATGACTCGCTCCGAATATCGACTTCTGCCGGGAGAGCGGGCATCACGAGGCGGGCGCGCCCATGGTCGTCCCACACATCCCCGATGAACGTGGCTTCCTCGTCGACGGCAAACAGGTAGCGGCCGTTGACGAGGCCGACGATCGTGTACGGTGCGTGCCCTCCGGGATGGAACATCGAAACCGCGTAAGGCGGCTCGCCCACGTCGCCCATGAGCGCTTCGGCGTCGTCGATGAACGCCCACGCCCGCTTCACCGGATCACCCCACGTCGCAGGCCCACCGGGAAGGCCAATGGACAGCGCCTCGGCCAGCGTCCAGGTCTTCTCGTCGTGCCAGCACTCGTCGGCCATGTTGCTATCCCGGCACCCCGGGCAGACGTACTCAGACATCGCTCTGCCTCTCAATCTCGACATCTGCCGGGGGTGCCAGCTCGGTGCACTCGTCGCACTCCGACTCGCGCCCGTCAACGCGATCCACGAACCGCGCCCCGCGCTGATCCGGCTCCGAGTAGTGATCATGATGATTCGGCTCGTCACCGCACTGATAGGGCTTGATCGCAGTCGGGTCGACGCCGTAGTGCACGGCGCGTTCGTAGACGGTCTCGCCCGACTCATCCGAGAGCATCGACTCTGCCCACTCCCACGCCTCCTGTCCGACGAGACTTTGCGCGAGCGCGTCGGCGAGCAGTGCGACGTGGCGGGCGCCGATCATCCTGTC
>NZ_QOAY01000238.1:1238-10720 GCF_003314775.1 Microbacterium sp. H6
ACGCGGTCGCCCGCGATCGAACGCGGCTCGACCGTGAACCATGACGTGCCGCCGACCTCGAGGCCTAGAGCTCGCGCGTAGAGGTACGGCACTTCGACCTCTAGCGGTCGGATGGTTCCTTCTTCATGCGGGTACAGCTCATGCGCGTAGCGACGCTTTGTCCTGCGATCAGTCATTGCCCTGTCTCCGAATCTCGTGTTTGGTGGTCTGCCTTCCGCTGCCGTGACAGCTCAGGCATTCGATTTCGTCTTGGTAGTCGGTCCCTTTACGGACCGTGTGGAATCCCCAGCCGAGGCACGACTTACACGTGTCTCTGACAGATGGATTTGGTCTGCGGTCACGCATCGGCGGGTGCGGCTTCGGGTGGGTTGAGGAAGAAGCCGAGATCGGAGGTGCACTCACCGCAAAGCTGATGGCGGACCGTCCGCTCTGCGTCGGGGCTTGCATTGACGGGGTGGATGATCATGAGGCCGGACCACAACGTTGGCTGGTCCCCCTGTTCGGTCTCTTTGGGCGCACCGCACCGGTCGCAGGTCCAGATGGTGACGTTCTTCTCTGCCATGTCGAACTCCTTCGTTTCAAAGCGATTGGGTGAGGGCCGGGCTGATCCCCAGATCGCCCGGCCCTGCACTGGTCCGGCATCCCACATGCCGGTTTGGTGGTGGCAGTTCCCCAGGGCTGTCACCGTTCCCACGCCCCCAGGGGTGGGAAGAACTAGTCCGCTGATCGAGTGATCCAACGGAGGAAGCGATCGGCGAGGATGACCACGCGGAATGCGAGCTTGGGAATGCCGGATGCTTCGATCAGGTCATCCATCTCGTCGCCGAGTCGTTCACCAGCGACGGTGAGCGTGCCTTCCATCGCCTCGTGCCATTCGGTTACTTCGCGGACATCGCTCATCGGGACGAGAGCCCCAGTCGATGGCGTCGCTGATAGACGGCGGAGAGCGTCCGGTCCAAGACGCGCGCAGCCTCAGCAGGACGAAGTTCAGCCAGACGGGCGTCTTCTTCCTCCGTCCAGAAGAAGTTGGGATCAGGCTCACCGAACATCTCCACGTATTTCTCGTGGTTGCTTTCCGCGCCTACCGCACGACAGGCGTCGCACCGGCAGGCCCAATTGCGATATGCCCCAAGAGTGCCGTGGCGAGGATCACCCGGCGAGAGACCCTTCTCGCGCATCTTGGCGACCGTGTCGCGGTGCCTCTCCCTGTTGGCCTCCGTACAGGCGTCGCATCGGCATCCGCGTTGGTACGACGCCACCGTCCCGCACGAGTGTCGCTGCGACGCCCAGTACATCGACGGGAGACCGATGCTTTGGCGCCAACGCGCAACCGTCTTCTCACTCACGGCGTAGAGCTTGGCCAGGGCGACATCCGAGGCGCCGCCATAAACGTTGACCTTGAACTCATCAATGTTCAAATTCTTGAATCGCACGAGCAAACGTCCTTTCATGCGCGTTGGTAGTTGGGAAGAGAAAGGGGCTGGTGTGTGATGCACCAGCCCCAAGGGGGTCTCTCGGGAGTCGCACACGGATTCCAGCCCGCATGACCACTCAGAACCTATCCCCCGAGTGCCCGTGCGCCGATCTGTGAGCGCACGCACGAGCCGTTGCTACCGCGATCGGTATTCGCGCTGCTGAGCGTTGATGTAGGCGCGGTTCTCATCGCGCCAGCGACGTTGGCGCTCGAGCCGTTCTGGGCCTGACATCCGCGACGAGAGATGGCTTCGGCGGCCAGTCTCGAGCTCGCGCTGATCGGCGGCCCTGCGGTTCCGCTCTGCCTTCGTGGAATCCACGGCGGTGCGTCGATACTCACGTCGCGCATCTACATTCTTGGCGTTCCACTCACGCCGCTTCAGCAGGTGACGCTCTCGCACAACGAACGCGCTCTCCGTCTTCTCTAGGATGACAACCTCGATAGGCCGCTGGTCGAGACGCTGATCTGCGATAGCGCGATACCGCGCTTGCGCCTTCGCGCGCTTCCGTTCGGCTTGCTCGGGGTTCAACGGCTTTGACGCGTATGCCGCTAGGCGGTCTGGGTTCTCGGAGCGCCATCGCTGCATGTAGCAGGATCGGCATTCGCCCCGCTTCTTGATGTAGACCGGCTCGCCGCACTCACAGTTCGGCAAGGCTGCCCACCCCATAACGCACCAGGTCTTCCAGTGCCAGTTCGTGCAGACGGGCATCATCCTCCGATGCCTTCGCTCGCTTTCGCTGGGCGTTTGCCCTAGCGAGGTGCTGAGCCTTCGTCGCCACGCCCCACGTAGTTTCGTGGCCATCGCCAAGAGAGAATGACTTACCAAGAACTGCCTCCCACGCCTTGCGTCGGGCCTTCCTGGCAATGTCTTCCTCAACCTCGGCTGGCGTGCGTCGGACGGCGACGGCAACCTCCCGCTCGACCTTGCGCACTCTTTCGCGGCGGGCGGTTCGCTCCAAGCCTTCGACGTAGCGCCGCGCCAGGTAGACGAGAACGCGATCGGGAACCGCGGCAGTTATTGCGCCGGCGCCCTGGTCGATATACTCCTGCGCTTCCTGAGCCACCGTGATTCGTGTGGTGATTGTCATGTCTCTACCTCCAGCGCGCAGCCGGGATTCGAACCCGGACAACCCCTTACGGCTCTGCGCAGCCACTAACCCTGTGGCTCTGGTTCACGGTGACCAACCCGTGCCATCCGCTTGACCCTTCGCGGCTGGTTCCGCCCGTGTTGCATGGCGGCGAACTGTCGAATCTTGTACGCCTATTGGCGTTTCCTTTCCTTCGACCCCTAAGCCCTACGTCGCCCGCTCCAGCACGACGCCCAGCCAGCCGCACCAAAGGGTCGCTTGCAGGGGTTCACGCCGCCGTGGTTGACCCCACGATGGTGGGGTGCGGTATTCGGTGACGTTCCGCTCGCAGTTCTCGTAGCCGGGGCGCGTACCCAAGGCGACCTCCGATATCCCGAGGGATCAGCGAGGGGTTACTCCTGCGAGTTCTGTTCAGTTGAAAGCGGCCCGTTTCCGGGTACGCCGAGTAGCGCTACCCCCAGCGACGGGGAGTAGAGCCGGAACCTGTAACGGGGATCAGCCGGTTCGGCGCCGCCAAGTGCAGTGCGCCTGCTTGCCAAAGTGGACTAGCCGAGATCCGCCATCTTGAGGAACATGGTGGCTACGCGGCCAAGAGGAAGCATGCGGTCCTCGAAATACTCGCGATAGGCAAGCAGGATCGGGTTCGTCGGGTTGGTCTGCGGGTACAGGGTGGAAGCGAACTGACTCAAGATGCACTCTCCTCGACCACGCGTGCGTGCTCATCCCACGCCCTAGCGACGCTGCGAAAACGGCGGGCGTTCTCGCGATAGACGGATGCCAGAGGTTCCACCTCTGACGGGCCGAGCCGGTCGTGAACCAGTCCGCCGTGATCGGTGCGCTTGGCCTTCGATCCCCACATCCACCGGGCGAAGGGCTGATCCGCATCGAGTGTCATCGAGAAAGACTTGCCGTCACCGTGCGCGGTCACGGTTCCGAGCTCTCCGTAGTCCACGTACTCCTTGCGTCCGTACGTACGCATCACTCGCGTTCCGATTTCGGGACGTTTCTTCATCGCACACCTCCTGCGCTCTTACATGCGTACGGACGGGAGTCTCGACGGACACCAGAACCAGTAACCACGACCGGATCGGTTGCGTCACGCTCAGCCCAATACCGGGCCGACGCGCGGAACTCCAGAACGAGGTAGCAGTACGTCGCGAACACGGCGCCACCGATCGCGAACCAGAGAGGAATGGTGTCAATCACGCCGCGTCCTTCCACCACGATCCGAGCGAGTTCGTGCCGCGGAGGCCGGCGTTGTAGATGTCGGTGACGGCGGCGGCGACACAGGTCGGGATGGGCTGTCCGGTCTTCTCGCGGATGAGTGCAGCCCGGTTGAGGACACCCTTCACGCCGCCGCTAGTCGCGTTGAGCTTCTTGATCAGGCGCTCCTCTTCGATCCGCCCGTCGTAGCGGCCACGGAACAGAGCCAGGCCCGTGATGATCACGGACTCGAACCCGCGGTCACCGAAGGCTTCGCGAATCACGTAGAGGGTGCCGACGAGCCCGCGGGGACCGTGCTTCTTGTAGGCGGACGTCAGCGCGGTAACTGCGGAGATGGCGCCGTGCGACTGAGCTCGAGCGACCTTGAGGTCGAGCGAGCGGACGATGCGATCAACGTCGGTCTCGATGGGGCGGCCTGCCGTGACGCCGACCTTGAAGCGGTCGTACGCGGAGACCGCGAGGACTTCGTTGTGCTGGAGGAACTTCTCGGCCTCCTGGTCTTCGGTGAGGTCGAAGTACGTCCATGCGGTGACCTCCCACTCCTCGAACCCTTCCCCGAAGAACTCCTTGAGGGCCGTGTAGCGGTGCTGGCCGTCGATGAGCCAGTAGAACCCGTCTCTCCTTGAGGCCGTGAGGGTGCCGAGACGCTCCATGTCGAGCGAATCGACGATCTTGTTCACGCGCGCCGCGTTCACGTCACGCTGTGCTGCCGGCGAAATTCGGATGTCGGCCAGGCGGATCGTCCGGAGCTGCGCCTGACGCTTGATCTTCTTGGCCGCGTCGATGGGCGTCACGGTTGCCGTTGCGTTACTCACCACTGATCTCCTTCAGTCGGTTCTTCATTCGATTGATCGCACGGAGGGGGGAGGTGAGTCGTTGCAGCAACTCGGCCGCCTGCTCCGGCGTGATGCTCTCAAACTCCACGAGCCCAAGAACGCTTTCGTCGGCCTCGATACTGGCGACAATGCGCTCCAGCACGTCCAGGCCGTTGATCCTCTTCGTCTTCCCCAGAACCTCATCGGCGGGAAAGGTGATGCCGCGCTGAGCTGCGCCCTTACGCATGCCCTTCTCCGACATGCCGACCTTCTTCGCGATCTGGGCAGAAGTCAGGCGATCGTTCGCGAGGTCCGCGATCGTCTGCCACTTCTCCGCCTGCGCCTCCGAGAACGTCGGCAAGTTCTTGATCTTGCGGACGACGTTCGACCGCGAGAGGTTGCCCTCCTCCTCCGCCTCGTCGAGAGCTTGCGTGACGTGCTCGGGGTCGGCATCTGCCATGGCATAGATGTCAGCCGCCTCCTTCGAGCTGGGAAGGAACTCCTTGGGTGATCTGCTGCTACTCTCCACGTCAGCAGCAGCAGATCGCCCATACTGATTCGCCACCGTGGCACGCTGACCATTCGTGCGGATCTCACCGGCTTCTTGCCCCCGACGTACCGCGCGGCCAAGCGCGTCTTCTGCGCGACGCTGTGTCTTCTGCGCCTTGAGTACGATCTCGCCGCTCAGCTCTTTCTGGCGGGCGGCTTCGGTCACCGTGGCAACGAATGCGTTGAAGTCCTTGATCTCGTACACGGTGGACTGTCCGAGGTTGGCACGGTCAATCCACTGATTCGCCTGCTCAAGGGACTGGGTGACGACGATCTCCTGGTTCGCCTTCGGGAGCGAGTCAAGAAGCGCAACATCAGTCACTGCGGTACCCTGGGCGTACTGATCTCCATCAGTCCCAGCCCCAGCGTGTTGCAGCACTGCTGGGGCTACTTCGTTCACGACCAGGGCGCTCATGCAACACGCCCTGGTTTCTCGTCCGGCAGGCTGTCGAACCAGCGCATGAGCTCCGTGAACTTCACGAGGGGCTTGCTGCCGAAGTACTTGGCGGGCAGCTGGTTGTTCTTGATCGCCTTGGTGATGGAGTCTCTCGACAGGCCAACCTCTGCGGCGGCATCATCGACGGTCAGCCCGATGGGCTTTCTGCTGTCAGTCTTGCTTTCCGCGCTCACGCGGCCTCCTCCATGAATCGAGTGGCAGGGGTGCGCAAAAAGCCGCCGACACGCACCAGTTCATCGAGCTGGAAGTCGACGCGCCCAGAAAGGCGGTCCTCCAGTTCGGGAGTGGTGATGTCGGCGGCTTGTGCGACAGTGTTCAGGTCGAAGCCGGCCTCGCTGATAGCGAGGTCGACTCTTCTTGCGATACCGATTCCGGTTGCTTGCCTGTCCATATCGATAGGCTACATGCCGATAGCGATGGCTGCAAGCCGTTAGTGAAAGTTTTTCAGTCGGTTTCGATGGATTCGGAATCTAAACTGGTATCCATGTCCCCTTCGCAGCCACTGATCAGCCGAGTCGCAGCCGATGTTCTCACCGGTTACTACAAGAGGAAGCGGCTCACACAAGAGGAACTGTCCGAGCGATCGGGAATCCCCCTTCCAACGCTGCAGAAGAAGCTGAAGGCGAACGCCCCGATCACGGCTACGGACCTCGTGATGCTCTCCCGCGCAATCGGGGTTGATCCCGTCGATGTGATGGCCGAGATCATGAAGGACACCGAACATGAGGAGCGGCTAGCGTCCGAGGGTATCCCTACGATCGCTAATCAAGCCCGCAAGAAGAAGCCATCCGAGATGACTGAGGAGGAGTTGGATGCATTCGAAGGAGAATCCGCAGCCAACACGGACCCTGAGCTTGGCTTCGACGAGCCTGACGCTCCCTAGGGGGCGCGCCTACGATCCTTTCGAGCACGCGGACGCTCTCGGCATCCCCGTGTATGTGCGCCGGCTCCGGACGGCGAACGGCCGCTACTTTCGCGAGTACGGGGAGATTCTTCTCAGTGACCGTCTTCGAGCACGCGACCTGCGGCTCACGCTCTCCCATGAGCTCGGGCACGCTGAGTTGCTGCACCCCGATGATCGCCCGAAGCACGAAAAACAGGCCGACCAGTTCGCCGCACAGAACTTGATCTGTCCGGACGAACTGGCCGACCTGTATGGCTGGTGCCGCGATGAGAGGCGGATCGTTGCCGAGCTCGGAGTGACGACGACGCTGTTTCGGTCGTTCATTCTCAGCCGGGCCGCGTGACCCTCGCTCCGCGAGATTCAGTGGATCGGGGACACTATCGGGTCCACCTGGGTGGTACTTTCTGTAGCAGGAGCGGGGCTTGAACCCGCGACCTCACGATTATGAGTCGTGCGCTCTAACCAGCTGAGCTACCCTGCCGCGAGGCATCCGTCCGCGTGAGAAGAATGCTTGCGAGCCCCGAGTCAGGATTGAACTGACGACCCCTTCCTTACCATGGAAGTGCTCTGCCACTGAGCTATCGGGGCGTGCTGCCCCTCGCGGGGCAACCGTACGAGAATACCATTACTGTGGCGTCCTCATGAAATCGAGCCGGTCACTCCTCCGCGGTCAGCGACGATCGACCGGCGTTCGCCTTGAGCCACGGCATCGGGTCGATGGTCGTTCCGTTGACAATGAGCTCGAAGTGCAGGTGAGCGCCGTAGGAACGACCCGTGTTACCCGTCTTGCCGACGATCGTTCCGACCTTGACGGTGTCGCCGGCCTTGACGTTGAGGGAGCCGTACTGCATGTGCGAGTAGTGGCTCGTGATGACCTGGCCGTCGATGACGTGGTCGATGTAGACCGTGACCCCGAAGGCCCCGCCCTGCTCTGTGGCGATGCGGACAGTGCCGTCGGCGATGGCCTGGATCGGCGCACCGTTGCCCGGCACGAAGTCGATGCCCTCGTGGAGGCGGCCGCTGCGCATCCCATAGCCGTAGCTCATGCCGACACCGACGAGGAACGGCCACTGGATGGCGGCGTCGGGGTCGTTCGTGAAGATCTCACCCGAGTAGTTGATGCCCTGCTCGGCGGCGACCTCGGCGAGCGAGACCGTGCTGAAGTCATCGGAGCGGGAGAGCGGGACGCTCTCGACGCCGGACGGTGCGACGAAAGCCTGGATCTCGTCCTCGGCCTCGTCCTTCGAGTCGGCGGCAGCAGCGGAGACCAACGACATGGATGCGGCCGAGCCGCCCCGCACACCGGCGACCGCCTCCGCGGGGAGCGTCATGGACACCGCGAGAAGCCCTGCGAGGCTCATCACACCTACGGTTGCTCCGACCGTGACCACCTTGCGGAGGTTACGGGGGCGACGAGGGGCCACATGCGAGGGGACGACAGGCTCAGCGTCCGAACTCGCTGCGGACGACGAGCGCTCAGCCGTGGAAACCGTCGGAACCGCACCTGTCGCGCGGAAGGCACGGGAAGCGCGCTCGAACGCGTCGGCTTCGACCGCCGGTCCACGCCCGGCCTCACCGGTTTCGCGGACCGGAGCCGCAGGAGCCTCGACCGGCTCCGAGGCGACAGGAACCGCGGGAACATCGGCGATCACCGGCTCCGAGTTCGTGGCGACGAAAGGCTCGATCAGCGCTTCCGTGACCACCTCGTCGGGTGCCGGCCGCTGACGGGCGGCGCGTCGGGAAAGGGGGGCGACAGCAACGAGGGCGACGGCAGTGGAATCAGCGGCAGAAAGGGGTGCCGTCGGTCCCGCCGCGGGGGCCTCGGAGGCCGCAGTGCGGAGTCGGCTAGATCGGCGCGTGGGCGCAGAGGCAGCCTGGGAGTTCTCGAGGGGCAAAGCGTTTCTCTCGGTCGTGCGTCGTGCTCGGGGGGCGCAAACTTTGACTTTCACCTTCGGGTGATGAAAGTAACGATCGGGTAAACCCTACCGTGACCAGGCTGAGAATGCCATGAATCGTTCACGGATTCTCCGCGAGGATCGCGAGCAGTCGGGCGTGCACATCGACTCCCCCCGCCACCAGCATCGGGCGTGGGGAGTCGACATCCGTTCGGGACACCACGCCTCCGGCTTCCTCGACGAGGAGCGCACCGGCGGCGAAGTCCCAGGGGCGAAGGCCCCGCTCGAAGTAACCGTCCAGTCGCCCCGCAGCGACGAAGGCCAGGTCGAGTGCGGCCGCACCCATACGTCGCACATCGCGAGCCATCGGCATGACCCGCGCCACGGTCGCGATGTCGCCTTCGTGGGTGGCGGGGTCGTAGCCGAAGCCCGTGGCGAGGAGAGCGCCGGCCGGGGTCGTGTCCGTCACCGCGAGACGAATGCCGTTCGACCAGGCGCCATGACCTCGCGCCGCTGAGAAGGTCTCTCCCAACGCCGGGGCGTTGACGGCGCCGGCGAGCGCTTCCCAGGTCTCGGGATCGGGTTCCCCGCGGACCGCGCCGATGCTCACGTTGTACGCCGGGATGCCGTACGCGTAGTTGACGGTGCCGTCGATGGGGTCGACGATCCACGTGATCCCGCTGCTCCCCGCTTCGGCCCCCGTCTCTTCGCCGAGAAAGCCGTCGTCCGCCCGCGCCGCGCGGAGACGCGAACGGATGAGCGCTTCGACCTCTCGGTCTGCGTCCGTGACGATGTCGGCCAACGACGACTTGGTCGCCGCCAGGCGCACCCCTTCCTGTCGTCGAAGTCGCGCGAGCTGCCCTGCTTCCTCGGCGATCTCGGTCGCGAGGTCGCGGAGTTCGAGTTCCAGCGTCACTGTTCGGGCTGCCGGGGCGCGGGCGGCGGCGGCGGGAAAGCCTGCGAAGCCTCCTGCGGGGAGGCCGGGATCTGCGTGGCCGGGGCAGGGGGCATCGGGTGCTCGCCCGGAGTCGAAGGCGCGGGCTCTGCGGGCTGCGAGAACTGCGGCGGCGCGAACT
>NZ_QOAY01000032.1:0-449 GCF_003314775.1 Microbacterium sp. H6
CGAGAACGAGGGGCCGGCCGGCCAGAGCGAGCCCAGCACCGCCACGACCGACGCGAAGGGGTCGGCAGGGCCGACCAGGTCGAGGGCGACGTCCCGCATCCCCCACGCGGCGTCGCTCCACAGCGCACCCACGGTCTGTCGGAGGGGCAGCAGTGCCCCTCCCCCCAGCGTCGGCCATGCCAGCAGGCTCGTGAAGGAGGCGATGCTGACCACCAGCGCTGCGAGCACGGCCCAGGCGCCGCCCCCCGAGAAGAAGCGCAGTTCGCTGACCGCACCGCCCTCGCTCCCGTGGCCGTCGTCCAGCCGTCGCCGCAACTCCGAAGACGTCACTCGCAGCGGCGCGATGCTGGCCCAGCTGGAGGTGCGGAACGCACGAATCGCTGCGCGCGAGCGCACGACGGCGCCGAACCGAGACATCGCCGTGAGCGCGGCACCCCATTCGGGAAGCA
>NZ_QOAY01000032.1:504-4002 GCF_003314775.1 Microbacterium sp. H6
GGCTTCCGGGCGCTTCGCGACGAGATCGGTGATCGAGCGCCACAGCGCGAGGGGCAGCAGGCTGAGCCAGTGCAGAGGTACGGCTGCGGCAGGCGCATAAGCCAGGCGCCGATGGAGCTGGGCCAGCCGGGTGACGAAGGCGCGCCGGAAACGGCCGGACGGCAGCGCGGCAGGACCATCGGGGGATACGGAGACGCGCGCGCCTGGAGCGAGCACGACGCGCCCTCCGCCCAAGCGCGCGCGGACTCCGAGGTCGAGGCCCTCGTCTGCGCCGGCGAGCGCGGGATCCGGCCGCAGGGCATCGCGGACCTCGCCACGGATGAGGAGACCTCGCACGTCCGCACCGAGTGCGTCGTCCGAGCGGTCGTGCTGTCCCTGGTCGAGTTCACCGGCCGCGAGTTCGACCGAGCGTCCGAGAGCGGTCATGCTGACGCCGAGCGATACGATCTCGCGGTCGTTGTCCGAGGCCACGAGCTTGGGAGCGATGATCGCGGCGGAGGGCGAGCGCTCCAGCATCCCGCTCAGGCGCTCGAGTGCCCGCGGGTGCGGCGTGGTGTCCTGAGCGAGCAGCCAGATCGCCGAGCCTTCCGCGACTCGGGGCCTCGCGAGCTCGACGGACTCGGCGAAGGAGGTGGTGGCGCGCGCCTCGATGATCCCCTCGACGGTGCTCGCGACGGCCTCGCTCTCGCGCACTGACGATGCGTCGCCGCACACGACGAGCGTTACAGCGGCGGCGGGAGTGGTCTGAGCGCGGAGGGCGTCGAGAGTGCGGAGCAGTTGCGCTCGGGAGGACGATCCAGTGCGCGCGACGATGATGGCGTGAACTCGGGCTGGCATGACGTCGTCAGCCTATGCGCGCGACCCCCGACGTCTGCGTACTGGACGCGGCGCGCCCGCGAAGCCATGCATCCCTGCGGTTCTCGCTCCGGGAGCGATGGACCACTCAGCTGGCGCGGCGCTTGAGCTTGCGACGCTCGCGCTCGGAGAGCCCGCCCCAGATGCCGAATCGCTCGTCGTTGTTGAGAGCGTATTCGAGGCATTCGCCACGGACGTCGCACGAGGTGCAGATCCGCTTGGCGTCCCTGGTCGAGCCGCCCTTCTCAGGGAAGAACGCCTCGGGGTCCGTCTGCGAGCAGAGCGCGTCGCTCTGCCAGGCGAGGGCATTGTCGTCCTCTGCAGTGTCCGCGCGTCGAACCCCGGGAACACCGAGGTTGATCGGATCGACGAACCAGTTCTCCGGTACGTCTGAACGGTATCCCGTCATCTCGATCTCCAACCCTGTCTCCGCCCCCCGGCGGGCCGTGCGCATGACTAATTACACCCGTGTCATTCGCTCCGGTCAAGTCGCGGATCGTAAACCCTCAAGGAGCTCTTTAAGGTTCTTGACCTGTCACCGGCGTGTCGGATCGCGTCCGATGAGCCCGTGTCAGCGTCCGGGTCCGGCAACGAACGCCTCACCAGCACCCGAGAGGGTGATCCCCTCCTCGGCGGAGTCCGCGAAGGCGACGGTCCCGACCGCGAGTGTGAGCGCCTCGCCCTGTGAAGAGGTCACCGTCACCTCACCGGCCGTCGCGAGGACCATCGTGGGCCCGGAGAGCCCGATCGTGAGCGGGTCGCCGTCGACGACGACCCGTTCGAGGGCGAAGTCGGGCACCGGAACGGGATACGGCGTGACGGGACCCTCAGCCCGCGCCCGCAGCACCGGCACTTCTCCGGGGGAGGTGTCGAGGATCGCGAGAAGCTCGGGGACGTCGATGCGCTTGGGAGTGAGTCCGCCGCGGAGCACGTTGTCGCTCGCCGCCATGATCTCCACGCCGAGACCGGAGAGGTAGGCATGGAGGAGGCCGGCACGGAGGAAGATCCCCTCGCCCCGCTCGAGGACGACGTGGTTCATGAGCAGCGCCACCACGACGCCGGGGTCGCCAGGGTACGTCTGCGCCACGCTCGCTATCGCCTGCAGAGTCGTGCTCCACTCCCCTGCGTCTTCGCGGGTGGAGGCAGCGACGACCGCGGCGATGATGTCGTCGACCTCAGCGCGTGCACCGCCTCCGAGCAGCCAGGCGATCACGTCGCGCAGGACGTCGCCTTCCGCGCTCAGGCGCGTCCGGAGCTCCTGGACGCCGTGGCTGTCCTCGAGAGCGCCGAGCAACGCGAGCGTCCGGGGAACGGGACGCAGTCCGCTCAGGGACTCGAAGCGCTCGCTGAGTGCGACGAGGAGTTCCGGCTTGTGGTTGGCGTCGCGATAGTTGCGCCGAGGGTCGTCCGCGGCGAGACCGCTCTCGCGCTCCCATCCTGCCTTGGCCTGATCGATCGTCGGGTGCACCTGGATCGAGAGCGGGCTCCCCGCGGCGAGCAGCTTGAGCAGGTACGGGAGCGTGCCCCCGGTGATCTGGTCGAGTGTGCCGCCGCCCGCGACGTCGGCGGGGTCGCCGGGATGGTCCCCGAACCACACCTCGGCCTCCGGCGCACCGGTGGGCGTACGCCCCTCGAGTCCGGCGAGAAGCGAGTCCGATCCCCAGGCGTAGTCACGGGGCGTGTTCGAGAGGCGCAGCAGCATGCACCCCAGCGTAGAGCGGTGCTGCGGCGTTCAGCGACGCCCGGAGCACGGCGCGGTAGCCTGAACGCGATGGCCCAGCACACGAAGCATCCGGTGTCTGCCCCGCCCACCGCGCCGGAGCGCGAGTCGACGGGGCATCTGCTGCTGCGCGGGTATGCGATCCTCGTGCTCTTCGTGACCTTCGCCCACTCCGCGGTCTACAACCTGCTCGGGCGGGACGGGGCCGCCGTGACGCTCGCCGTCTTCACGCTCACGACCCTCGGCATCGGCATTCCGATGCTCGCCCGCAATCGCCCCCAGCCGTTCCGCTGGCGGCGCCTGCCCTGGACAGCCCTCGGCTACACCGCCTTCGCGCTCGTCTCCGTCGCCTGGTCGCAGTGGCGCGGTCCCACAGTCGTCACCTGGATCCTTCTCGCCGCCGTCACGGTGAACGCGCTCTTCCTGGCCCACGTGCTCACCTGGCACGAGATCGTCCGTGCCCTCTCGTCGGCATTCAAATGGATCCTCGGCCTCTCGCTGGCGATCGAGCTCTGGGTCTCGCTGGTGCTGCACGGGCCGCTGCTGCCCAACTTCCTCACCCTCCCTGACGGCAAGATCGATCCGCAGTGGTACTGGGTCCGCGACAACCTGTTCGACGGCGGCAGGATCCAGGGCATCGTCGGGAACGCGAATCTGCTCGCGATCATCTCGCTCTTCGCGATCATCACCTTCGGAGTGCTGTTCGCAGCCAAGGCGCGCTGGCGCACCACGTTGGCCCTGTGGATGCTTCTCGCCACGTACTTCCTGTTCCGGACCGCATCGGCGACAGCCCTCGTGTGCGCGGCGGCGGTCGCCGTCGTGCTCGCTGTCGCGCTGCTGATGCGGCGGGCCCGCACTCCGGGAGCGCGCACCCGCATCTACGTGGTCTCGATCGGCGGCGCGGCGGTCGCCGCGCTGGGGAT
>NZ_QOAY01000032.1:4074-4578 GCF_003314775.1 Microbacterium sp. H6
CGGACGATCCGAGAAGATCTGGACCAAGGTGCTGGAGCGGGCGGCCGAGCACCCGATCGTCGGCAACGGGTTCTCGAGCCCGTGGATCCCCGATGATCCCGCCTTCGACCGGTGGATCACCGATCACGGGATCACCGTGTTCCACGCGCACAACATGTGGCTCGACGTCCTGCTCCAGCTCGGTGTGGTGGGAGTGGTGCTGATGGCGGTCGCCTACGGCACGCTGCTGTGGCGCTCCTGGTTCTTCGCGGTCGATCGTCCCCGCTGGGACCTCGATGATGCACGTCCGTTCTCGCCGTTGACCCTGCTGCCCAGTCTGTTCACGGTGGTCCTGCTCGTGCAGGGCTTGACCGAGTCGACGCCCATCATGCTGTGGGGCTGGATGCTGCTCGTGCTGCTGTCGTTCAAGCTCAAGTCGGTGCCCCTGGTCGGCGTCGGCGAGCGCGACCTACTGTTCGAACGCGGCACTCGGCAGCGGCGGGTGCCGTGACGCCGGCACGCCCG